>JARYMR010000045.1 GCA_029907045.1 Candidatus Bathyarchaeota archaeon | reverse complement strand
GCTAACGCTTCCAAGCCTACCAATAGAAATGCTCTCCATCAGCGTCTCAGTGGTAGCAGCAATAGTCATAGTAACAACAGCAGTAATCTTCACTAAACATAAAAGAAGCTAAAACTCGATAAACTTGGAAAAACTTAAAATTCTCAATTCCCTTCGGCAGAATTTCTTAGACGACATAACCTGCCATTTAGAACTTGGAGTGTGTCTTCCTAAATCCTTTGTTTGGTCTGCAAAAATTCCGAGAATTTAAACCGATGTTTAAACCTAGCCCCCCGCACTTAAAATATGCCTTTTTGGCTAAAGAATCAGTTTTATACTGAACAACTCTAGATAATCCAAAAAAGAAAGGAAATCATGTTAAATGCTTATTTTATGTAATTTTGCCATGTGCCCATTCTGGAATTTTGGCGTTTGGAATGGAGTTTGCTCTTGGGCTGTATGGTTTGATGTCTATTATGGGTGAACCTTCAAAAGCGTCAAGTCCCTTCACCGTTAATATGCATTTTTCTACTTTCAAAAGCTGTACTATGCATAGGCCTATTGGGTTTGGGCGGGATGGGCTTCGGCAAGCAAAAACGCCTGTTTCAATTTTCATTGCATGCTTTTTTGGGAAGACTAGTAACGTTCGCCTATTTTCTTTGTTGTCTCTTAAGTGAATCCAGTATAGGATGATTAGGTGGGAATAATTTTCTATGCCTTTTAGTCCAGCGCAGAATCTGGGAAAGATGCGTATTATTGCTTTTTGTTCTCCTTCTTTCTCTACAACACCAATAAATTGTAGTTTCGCCTTTCTCTTCATGTTTTGACATCTCTGCTTTTCAAAAATTCTTCAACCCTTTTTACAATTTCCATAAAGGCTTTTGATGCTGGCGAGTCTGGATACTTGACTATGAAGGGTGTTCCTTTGTCAGAGGCTTCGCTTATTTTTTGGTCTATTGGTATGCTTCCAAGGGATGGTATACTTAATTCTTCAGCTATTTTCTTTCCCGCTCCAGATTGGAATATGTCAACTTTTGCGCCGCAGTTTGGACAGACAAATCCGCTCATGTTTTCTATTATGCCTATTATTGGCATTCCAAGCCTCCTTGCGAAAGTGGCAGCCTTCTTAACAACTATTTGCGAAACTTCAGAGGGAATGGTCACTATTATTACGCCGTCTATGTCTGGCAGAAGCTGAGCGATACTTAATGGTTCGTCGCCGGTTCCTGGCGGCAAGTCAATGAGTAGAATGTCTAATTCTCCCCAAACAATGTCTGAGAGGAACTGGCGTATGGCGGTCATTTTTAATGGTCCACGCCAAATAACAGGTGCATTCTCATCCGGTAAAAGAAAATCCATAGAAACCACCTTAATTCCTAAAGAGCCTAAAGCTGGGAAAACCCCTGCTGGTCCCGCTTGAAGTCTTTGACCAGATAAACCTAAAATTTTTGGGATGCTTGGTCCATGGATGTCTGCGTCTAAAATGCCGACATGGTTGACGTGTCCGTGCATGGCGAAAGCTACTGCAAGGTTTACGGTTATTGTGCTTTTTCCTACGCCTCCTTTTCCGCTTATTACTGCAATTTTATGTTTTACTCTGCTCATTCTAGCCTTCAATTTCTCTTGCTGTTCCAAAAGTTGCTTTTTCCATTCATCAACTGTTTGCATGTTGCCTGTCATTATTTATGCTCCTTGAAATGGTTCGAATGTATGCGCCACTAATAGAGTTTTTGTTCTAAAATGTGAATTTCCAAACTCATTATTCAACTAGAGTGTTTCTTAAAACTTATTTATGCATATTAGGATTAACTTTTAAACGAGGTTCATTGAATGAAACTTTTAACTCATACAGCTTTTGGCTTGTTTATTGGCACTGTCTTCTATTATTTTTTTTAATTTAGATTTTAGCTTCGTTTTATTGTGTGGGTTTGCAGCTTTTCTTCCAGATATAGATTGGAGAATGGAAAAGTCTTGGCATTTTGGGAATGTTCATAGAAAGCTGTTGCATAATGTTTGGGTTATGTGCATACTTGCAGTTGTAACTTATCTGCTGTTTTGGAGCTTGATATCAACATTTGGCATAATAGTTGGTTTCATAAGCCATTTTATAGCTGATTCCTTCACAGTTATTGGTGTATATTGGCTTTATCCCATAGGCAGAAAAAGCGAAAAATACCATTTAAAAGGTTCTTTCAGCATGAGTGAAACGAAAACCGATAAAATGGAGGAATATTTGCAAGCACTCTTTTTCGCATTAGCTGGATTCTTATTCATGATTAAATACGTAACATTAGAAAACATTTTCTCACTTGAAGGCATAATCACAATAGCCATAATACTTGGTGTCGGATTCTATCTATACAAAACCTTAGGAAAAACCATAAAACGCACAATTAGAAGGTTAGGATTATGATGGAGCTTCAATCTCCTTCTCATATTCTCTAAAATTGGAACTTGAGTTTAATATGTCCCTCATGTTGTAAGCAATAAAGCTTTGCAACAAAAAATAAGCGTTTACCGCAGCGAGATAAGTAGGGTAAATTTTAAGCACTTTCCTTTATAGCAAAACCGAAAAATGTAAAGCGCCTAAATAGTTGAGCATGAATACTATCGAGTATAAGCCTTGCAGAGAATGATGGGGAAAACGTGGATTTTTAATACTGTTTTCAAATTCATAAGTGTTTTAATATTTATTAGTAAAGGTATTTGATTGCAGGGTGAAGTTGCCTTGAGCGAACAAATCCTTCAAGCTTGCAAAGAATTAATCGACGACGCAAAGATGGGTTGCGCCGACCTAGTTTTTAAAGATATTTGCCTAGAAATTTTGTCAAGAGCCCGTTCGATACTTACTGAAAAACAGTTTAAGCAATTGGTTGCTCATGCAGCCGAGAGAATGAAGGAAAAGGTTCCTTTTGAAATACAACAGGAATTGATGGCTCACAGATAAAAGTGTAAAATAACTTTAAATCCGAGGCAACTTTCACTCTGCCTCAGCTTTTTATGAAAAACGCCTAACCAAGCTTGTAACCAATTTTCCGTAGAAATTCTTTTCTTGCCCTAATATCCTCTTCCTTCTCTATTCCCTTGCTTTTCATCCCATCAATGACGCCGACGATTCCTCTGCCGCCCTCTGTTTCTACGATTACAACCTCTAATGGGTTTGCCGTAGCTGCATATATTGTGCAAACCTCTGGAACTTTTCTGATTTTGTCTAAAACATTTATGGGGTAAGCATTTTTTATAAAAATTATGAAGCTGTGACCACAGGCAATTTCATAAGCCTTTTCCGCAGCGAGTCGCCTCAATTCTTCATCATTCCCTTCATGCCTTACAAGACATGGTCCAGAACTTTCGCAGAAACCAATACCAAATTTTATGTTTGGAACCGCATTCACCAGAGCCTCATAAAGGTCTTCAACGGTTTTTATGAAATGAGCCATGCCCAAAATTACGTTACAACCTTCTGGGACTTTAATTTTTACTTTTTTAAATTCAAGCATTCGAAATTCACTCTTTAGGCAATTTAGCCGAAACTTGTTTTTAAAATTTAAGAGGATTTCCGTTTTCGAGTTGCCACTTTCAAACCAAACATTAGAGTACCTATTGCTGTTAAAATGGATGATGCATAAAAAGTGTTTACATATGCCCTGTAAGGAGTTAAACCCAAAATTTTGGTTTGGACATCTGCCAGTGGCCCACCAACTAAAAATCCCGCTGGACCCCAACCTAAAGCCATCACAGTATTATACCTGCTGAATAGCCTTCCTCTCTCGTTTTCTGGTATAATGTCTCCAGCGAAGGCAAATCCCACAGTCTGAATTGTCCAAAAGCCTATTCCATTTAATCCATAAATTAATGCCATGCCCAAAACGTTGGAGGCTAAATGATAAAGGGATGGCGTTATTATTGCCAAAATTAATCCTGTAAAGAAGACGGGAACTCTTCCAATTCTATCTGCAAGCCATCCAGAGGCTAGGCTTGTTAACATTCCGCCTAAAGTCCAAGCTGTTAATATAAAGCTCATTTCTGGATCACTCACGTTTAATCCTTCTGGGAGTTTGATGAAAAGGAGAAAAACTTGATTTATACACGCTGTGCCAATCACTATTATTATAAGGCATGTAAGAAACCACTTGTAAATCAGTCCGTTGTTGTTCTTTACAGAAATATCAACAATTTTCTCATTTTTTACAATCACTTTTGCGGTTTTTACGTTGGCTTTTTCAGTAAACATTGAAGTGATCCACATTATTGTTGCGCTGACAAGAAGCATTACAATAACTATGTAAAAGATTGTTCCTTAACGGAAACCTTCCTCATTGTTGTAAAGGAAGCCTGCAAAAGATATTCCAATCATTCTCCCAAGCGATGCAATGAAATTAAGCGTGCCAACTATTCCGCCTCGGGTTCTGGTCGTCGTTATGTCCGTTAGCAGCGCAGCCCACCCCACGTCTGACATGGACCAGAAGAATTCAAGGAAAGAAAGCCCAACAATCAACGAAGCTCCAGCTGCAAAGTTGGCTTGCATATTTAGCAAAGATTTGTGGATTAAGAAGACAATTAGGTAGGTGAAGGCAGCTATGGATTCGCCTGCGATTATCAGCTTCGCCCTAAGCCTATAACGGTCTGATATTTTCCCCCACAATAAGTTTTGACCCAACGCGGAGGAAATCATGTTGAGGGTTCCAAGCAATGTTGTTGAAGTAACAGTTTGCATAAGTTCAAAAAGGTAATTTATCATGAAAGTGTAAAAGATGCCCCGCCTAACAAAACACAAAAATTGAAAAAGCCCCAAATTGAGAAACACGTATTTTCTAGTCTTCTGATGCTCCACGCTCACTTCTCCTTTGAAGGTCAATTTACAAACGTTTGCAACTCTAAAGCCTTTTCGCACAGAATCAAACAAAACCTAAATATGAAGCAAAATGAAAGCAACTTATAACAGCGTATGGGCCGGTAGTTCAGTTTGGTATGAACGCCTGACTTGCACTCAGGAGGTCGGGGGTTCAAATCCCCCCCGGTCCAGTGATTTTACGGTATTGTCTTGTTAGGGTTGAGTTAAAGTTAAATTTGGCATTTGCGTATGTGACTGGAGTGAAGTGTTTATGCGGATAAAATATTTTAGGGCTCTTGACGTGAAAAAGCGTGTTGACGAAATTGCTGAAGCCCTTGAATTTTTCAATGTTGTGCCGCAGTTTGTTTATTGTGTAAGAAGTAAGGGTTCTAAGTCAAAGCGAACTGTTGCCCGCATTCATGGTTTAGGTAAAATTTGGCAAGAAGCGCTCAACCTTCCACCATCTTACGTAATTGAAGTAATTTCGGAAAAATTTGATAATCTTTCGGAGGTGGAGAAGGAAAAAACATTAATTCACGAGCTCTTGCACATTCCCTCTGGGTTTTCTGGCGGTTTTCGTCCCCATAAAGGATTTGTTGAAAGGGAAACTGTGGAAAAACTGCACAAGAAGTTTTTAAGTAAGCGAAATAGTGAATAAAGAAAATCATTTCATGGCAAGCGTGAAAACGTTGAAAACTTTGAGGCATAATGGAATTTATGTTCCAACATACGATTACAAGGGTTTCGCAATTAAAATTCAAGGGCATACTATAAAATTGGGTCCTAAAAGTGAGCAAATGGCTTTGGTATGGGCAAAAAAATTGCGCTCTCCGTCTCCGCCAGACAAGGTTTTTTACAAAAATTTCATGCAAGATTTCCTAAACCAGTTAAAATTGGAAAATCCTTCTGCAGATTTTTTAGCCCGCTTTTCCAGCGAACATCTAAATAGCATAGAAAAAGACAGTTCTGAACTTTCAAATTGCATGCACCTAGGTGACGTCGTGGATTTTTCCGAGATTTTCAAGTATTTAGACAAAGAAAACCAAAAAAAGCTAAATCTGACAAAAAAAGAGAAAAAAAAGCTTGCAAAACAAAGAAAAATTCAAAAAGAAGCATTAAAGAAAAAGTTTGGCTACGCCTTTGTCGATGGAAAAAAGATAGAAATAGCCAACTGGACAGCAGAACCATCCTGCCTATTCTCTGGAAGAGGCAACCATCCAAAAAGGGGAAAATGGAAAGAAGGACCAAGCGAAGAAGACATAATCCTAAACCTTTCTCCAGACAGTCCAAAACCAGAGGGAAAATGGAAAGCCATTGTTTGGGAACCAGATAAAATGTATATAGCTAAATGGCAAGACAAACTTACTGGAAAAATAAAGTATGTTTGGTTTTCCGATTCAGCCCATATCAAACAGAAAAAAGAGAAAGAGAAATATAAGAAGGCTGAAAAACTCGGCAAATTCATCCCAAAAATCGAAGCCCACATTATGAAAAATTTGGAATCAAAAAATGATGAGAGAAGAAAGATAGCAACAGTTTGTTGGCTTATACACGCCCTAAACATGAGGGTCGGCGACGAAAAAGACCCAGGAGAGGCGGACACTGTTGGCGCTATAACTCTAAGACCAGAACATGTCAGGATAGAAGGTGATACATTGCATTTTGATTTTTTGGGAAAGGACTCTGTAAGATGGGTTAGGCAAGCAAAAGCGCCGCCAAGCGTTATAAAAAATATTGAACATTACTCTAAAACATGCAAGGAATACCTTTTTGAAGGAATAGACTCCAGAAAAGTGTCCCGATTTCTTTCAGAAAAAATGAGGGGATTAACAGCCAAAGTCTTCAGAACATGGAGAACAACAAAAGCCGTCAAGGAATACTTAGACACGTACCCCATCAAAAAGGAAGACCCCATATACGTTAAGGTTTTTCATGCAAAAATGGCTAACTTGAAAGGGGCTGAAATCGCCAACCACAAGCGAAAGATTCCCAACAATTTTGAAGAAAGATTAGCCAAAAAAGAAGCTAAGCTTAAAGAGTTAGAGCTTGGTTTAGAGGAAAAAAGGAAGCAGGGCAAGAAAACAGAAGCGATCATCAAAAGAATCGAAAAAATCAAGTTGGATATTGAGTTGATGAAAAACACAAGAGACTACAATTTGACAACTTCTTTAAAATCCTATATTGACCCCAGAGTTTATGCGAAATGGGCTGCCATGGTGGGAGCGCCTATTGACAAAATTTATTCTAAAGCCTTAAGGAAAAAGTTCAGTTGGGCTTTGAAGAAACTGATTAAACTTTACGCTTAACAGTACGTTTTTATGGCTTTTTCGAGGTTTTCCAAAGCTTCTTGTAAGATATGCTTGGAAGGATTTAAGTTGCCAAGACCAAGTCTCACCATGTTTGACTTTACCAGTTTATAGTTGTTTTTGAAGAGAAAGAATGTTCCGGGCACGGCTGCTAAACTGTAACGGGGTATCGCGTGATTATTTATCCATGTGTAGGTGTCTTTTACTGGTGTTTTCACCCAATATGTTATGCTAATTTTGTTTGGAGAAAATTCTAAACCCTTTTCGTTCAGCCACTTTTCCGTTTCTTTTTTGAGGCTTATCCATTTCTCTTTGTGCCTTTCAAGAATTTCTTTATCCTTAGTTAGCAGCTCTAAAGCGATAAGTTGAACTATGTTTGAAGCCCCTCCAGCAGTATTAATCAAGTCTGCGTACAAATCGTTAACAATGTTTTTGTTTGCCAAGGCTATGCCAAGTTTTAATCCTCCCAGACCATAGGCTTTGGTAAAACTGGTTGAGACTATGCCCAATTCCTCATTAACGGAAAAAACTGTTGGTATAGCATCTCTTTCGAATTCAGCATATATCTCATCACATAAAACATAAAACTTGTATTCTTGGGCAACAGTCATTATCTCTTTCAACTCGCTTTTTTGGGTTATTGTTCCACTTGGAGCGTGCGGATTGGTTAAAACAAGTAATCCCGTCTTTTCTGAAACAACTTTTCGCAGTGCATCCGCATCCAGCGAGAAAGAGTCTTTCTCCCTTCTTTCTATTCTTTTTATGCGTGGAAAATGTTCTTGTGTTTGGCGTAGTAACGGTTCGTAAGTTGGATATTCCACAACTGCCTCTCTTTTCCTTCCGTCTTTTTCTGCTATATACCGAATTATCCGTGAATTTTGACCTGAAGCTCCATCAGTTGAAAGGAAAATGTTTTCTGGCTTTGCATCGTATCTTTTGGCTAAAAGTTTTGATAGGTAAGGCGTATAATTGATGTTTAAATTCACTTCTCCAAGCATTAGATTATGCCTGAATGGAAGTATTCCACTAGAACGAAAGTCGTATTTTATGTTTGGAACGTGATTGTACCAATCTAAGTATAAAGAAGAGTATCGCATAATGAACGCCTACTAGTTTTGCAGTTTAAATCTGAGGATTGCTGCTATTCCACCGAAAGAATTCTTCAGCATCTGTCCTTCTTCTGTCTCGCCAGATATCATCTCAACTTCCGTGTTCGTGTATTCTGCGAGTTGAGCGAAATTTTCTATAAGCTCTTGTGTTTCAGTTATGACTAAGGCTGGAGATTTACATTTTGGACATGGTTTCCCATAAAGACTCTGCTCAAAACTTGTTAGCATTTGGCTTTTCATTGTTTGTTGTTCTTCATAACCGCAAGCGTTACATTTCACCTTAACTCTCACAATGTCCAATCCTTCAGAAAGCAGCAAGGTTTTGACGGCGCCAGCTTCTAAAGCCTTTCGAACTTCTTTTTCGCCGTATGTTGCCATTCCCGTGTCATGTCCAATTTCGTATAGGAACTGTTGCATTATCTGTTTTTCTTCTATGTAACGCACTTTCCGCATTATTTCCGGCGCCTTATCAACAACTTCCTTTACGCCTTGCTCATCCACATAAGCAGTGTCAACGGTGTCCAAAATCTTCTCTTTCAACGTATAATGTAGGTAATCGCCCTTTTCAAAATCATATTTTGTTGGTCCAGGTCCAGCAATTATCAGTCCCTTCAAGTTTTCAATTGGCAGAAACGCTTCATTTGCATGTTCGCCCACCCTTCTAAAGTATTCTTGAAGCCTCATTTCTCTTAAACGCTCAAATCTTCTTGCTGATTGTCCTCCGGCACGGGTTTTTCCAGGCACACCCGAGGTTACTTGTCTAACTATCTCAAGTCTTCTGCCTTGAAGGATGGCAAGAGTGGCTGCAGTAGAGTCTATTAGAAGTATTCCATAGCTTTCCTTTTCCCTTAAAAGCTCTTGTAAATGTTCAGTGTGGAATCTTGAGTCGCATCTGTAAAGGTATATGTTTATGGGTTCGGGCGGAATAATCACATAGGTTTCTATTTTCTCGCTTCCAGCTCCGTTTTGGGGAACTGCGCCGCAAAAAATTACAAGTCCATTTTCTGGGGTTTCTTTGAACAATTTGAGGCGTTGTTGGGTTTTAACAATAGCATCCTGAACATTTTTGCGAGTTGTTGTGGATTTTATGTTTGACGCCGTGCCATACTCATCTCTTAGCATGTTCATGACTTCGCTTATTTGCTTTCCAGGTGGAACATAAAGCGAAATTAGCTCTGTTCCTCTTCCCTCTTTGCTGGCTAGCATGTTCAGTGTCTTTTTTAATCTGAACAGTTCTAGGGATGTTCTTTTTTTGCTGCTCAATTGTTTTCACTGTTGGTTTAGCCGTAAAGCTACTTGACATGGCATTAAATAAGAGTTTAGGATTAGGTTACTTCTAAAATTTCTTTTAAAAATGCCTTGTATGGACCCAATTTTCCGCCATAATTTCCAGCCGAAATTCTAACAACGCCCGGAACGCTTGCAGCAGTTTTTACGCCAACACCCATAGCCTTCTTAACGGCTTCAAGAGTTAAGCCATTAATAACTATCTCGTAGACGCAGTTTACGTTTTCTGGCACTTGCGAATCTTGTACTAACGTTTTTAATTCTGGACAGAAGGGATGATTCGTTGAAGCCTTAAGCTTATATTTTAATGAGCCAGCCTTTGAGCCTGAACGGCAGATTCCACCTGGAAATGGCAATATGACTTCGCTTGCCATGTTTTTTATGGCTTTCACTGCTTCTTCCGCAGCTTTAAGCCCAGAATTTTTGTCTTTGGCTAAGATTAGGAAGTTTCCGCCGGCTATAGCTTCTGCTGCACCGAAGGAGTCTTCAACGAAGAAGCTTCCTTCCATAACTGGAATCTTCCACCCCTTCCTATTTCCAACAATTCCTTTCTTTTGGAAACCGTCGCCAAACAATCTTATGCTTCTACCAACTTTAAGTCTTCTTTTAGCGTTTGGCATAGCATCAAAAGCGGATGTTGTGGGACAAGTCATTATGCATTGTCCTATGCGAAGAATCATCTGATTCTTCAATTCAAACCTATTACGATTATAAATTTGTATCAAAACGCCAACGCGGTTGTCTGGAGTTTTTTCTGGCGGCACAGCGCCTTCTATTCCAGCTTCAGCTGGCGACATGATAACGCTTGTCGCTAAGCCTGTGGCAACAGAAGCTGCCGTTAAAGCCCATTTTTCACTGTCCGCGGTAATGAGTACTCTTCCAGCCCACATGGGAAACATTTCCGCAAAAGTGTCGGAGATTTTTAGAATGTTTCCCATTGGAGACTTGACAACGAAAGCTGGACCCAAAGGATCTTTGTCGTCGTATTCTACTACTTCGAGTTTACTTTCGCTTTCTGTAGATCTTGACCCCGTCCCGCTCTGTGACATATTCAAACCCTGCCTTCAATAATTCCTCATCCTCTTTAAGACTTTTTGCTGTCCTGACGTGATAGTCGTCTCCTTCAAAGTCTACTAGATGCGTGTATATCAGGGTGCTAGTTATGCTTCTGTGTCCAAGCCTTTCTTGTACGTGTAAAATGTCTTTGGTCTTGTGGTATTCCATTGTTCCGTAGAAGTGCCTCAATGTATGGAGTGTTATTCGGTCAAT
>JARYMR010000044.1 GCA_029907045.1 Candidatus Bathyarchaeota archaeon | reverse complement strand
TATCGCTTTTTTGCCATGCCAATCTGCAAGGTAAAGGCTAGCTTCTGCTCCCTTCTTAATCAATACAGATTTCATTTCACCCATGGAACCTCAACTTCATCCAAACGCCACTTTAACTTCACAAAACTTTTCTCAATAGACGTAACTAAACCACTTTTGTAGGCTAATACTCCAGTCCATGCAATCATGGCACCATTATCAACGGCGAATTCGCGTGGCACTACGCAGAATTTTGCATCATGTTCTTCTGCAATAGTCTTCACCATGGACTGTAATCTTTTGTTGGCAGCAACTCCACCAGTTAGTAAAACCTCTTTTTTCTCTGTGTGGGCTAAGGCTCTTTCTGTAACCTCCGTAACCATGGAAAAGGCTGTTTCTTGAAGACTATAACATAAATCCTCAAGTCTATGTTCACCTTTTTTGAGCAAGTTGACTGCTGCTGTTAGTAAACCACTGAAAGAAGTGTCCATACCCTTAACGGTATATGGCAAAGGAATCAGCTTTTTTCCTTTTCTTGCAAGTTTTTCCACCATGGCACCAAAAGGCATGCCATGGCTTTGGCGAAGTCCAGCTTCTATGGCGAAGGCATCCAAACAATTTCCTAAGGCTATATCTAATGTTTCGCCAAAAACTCTGTAACGTCCAGAATCAAAGGCTGCAACAATGGTGTTTCCACCTGAAACATAAAGCGTAACCGGATCCCTAACACTCTTTGTTAATTTTCCAATTTCAATATGCGCTATACAATGGTTAACTCCTACAAGGGGAAGGTTGAGATAAGAGGCTAAGGCACGGGCTACTGTTGCGCCCGTTCGAAGACAGGGACCCAACCCTGGTCCTTGAGAAAACGCTATAACGGATAAATCCCTTGGTTTTAATCCAGATTTTTGGAAGGCTTCTTCTAGAACTTGGCTTGCAACTTCGGCGTGATGTCTTGCTGCTTCTCTTGGGTGGATGCCGCCTTTTTCTGGTATGTAAGCGCTTATTATGTTGGCCAAAATTTTGCCTTTAAATGTTGTTATTCCAACGCTGAAGTCGTCTGCTGTTGACTCTATTCCCAAGCAATAGTGTTCGCCCATGTTCTTTTTCTTCATTATTCTAATCCTTCATCATAGTTTCTCTTAAACTGAAACATACATCTTTTTATTTAAAATTGCATATATTATTAATGTTAAACGATTGGAATTGGTGAAAATGCCGAAACGCAATGATTTAGAACAAAAAGCTCTCCAATACATAATGAACACAGGCTTTGAGGGCGTGCTCCAGTCAGAACTATGGCGAAAACTTGGAGCAAGCAGCAGAGAAGGCTCCAGAATAGCCCTAAAACTCGAAGACAAAAAGCTTATCCGCCGAGAAAGAGAACTTCGCGATGGAAGGTGGACTTATAGGCTTTATCCAAGAAGGGTTCCGGCTTCAATAGATTCCATAGCTGATGTTCCATGCCTAAAATGTCCAGACAGCACCAGATGCGACCCATCAAGCGCAATTTCGCCCCAAACCTGCGAGAAACTCACCGAGTGGCTTATATCCACAGCTAAAAACGAGTCTGGCATTTTAGGTGACAGCTAGTTTTGCCAAAAGCTTGGTTGCAAGAAAGAAAGAGAGACTATTATTATAAGAAGGCTAAAGAAGAAAAATACCGCTCCAGAGCAGCCTACAAACTTTTCGAAGCTGTCCAAAAATACCATTTCATAAAACGTGGCGATGTTGTGGTTGATTTAGGCGCTGCACCAGGCGGTTGGGTTCAAGCTGCGAGAAAAATTGTTGGAGGCAAAGGTTTCGTGTTAGGAGTTGACATTAAACCCTTAGAGCCTTTTCTGCAAAACAATGTTAGAACCATAATCGCTGATATAGCTGAACAGGAAACAATAGCGCAGATTTTGCAAATGCTTCCAAGAAAGGCTGACGCTGTAATTTCAGATGCTTCGCCAAACATTTCTGGAATTTGGGAAGTAGACCATGCCCGTCAAATAGACTTGGCGCAGCACTCGTTAAAAATTGCTTTAGAAACTCTCCGGGGTTCTGGGAATTTTTTTGTGAAAGTTTTTCAAGGAGACCTGCTCGACGACTTCATCCAGAAAATGAAAAAGCATTTTGAAATTGTAAAAATAGTGAAGCCTAAGGCAAGTAGGACTAAAAGTTCTGAAATATTCCTTCTAGGAATGCGCTTGCAAAACAAAGATTAGACGGCAAATATAAATTCTCTTATCTCCTTCTTAATAGGCAAGGTGAAAGTGTTTGAGAATTATTGCGGCGGATTCTTCTGCAGCCATACTAAACGACAAGTTTGAGCCCTTATCCATTGTGGCTGCTGCCTCCGTGTTGGTTAATCCGCCTTATAAAGAACCGAGCATGTGTTTGGCTGAGCCAATTTTTGCGAAAGCCTCTAATGGACATGAGGTTGTAGTGCATGAGGCAGAACTCTGTAGGGAATTATTGGGGAAAGTGAAGGCTGATATGGTGCATTTGGACATGTCTTTAGGCGCTGTTCCTCTCGAGCAGTTGTCACCTATTCAATTCTCAAATATGAAAATCTCAAATAAAGCAAAGCGCAGTCTCATAGGAATTTTGCCTAAACTACGGAAAATTGCTGGCGAAATCACACAAAAATATGGCGTCGAAGTTTTGGCCATAGGAAAAGAAAGCATTCCGGTAAGAATTGCAGAGCTAACGGCTGGAGCTCACGCAATCTTATACGCATGCGAAAAAGCCGTTAAAGAAGACCAAACGGTTCTTCTTGGCTTACCATCCAAATGCCAAGCCATATTTTCAGAAAATAGAGTCTACCTTAACTCTCTCATGCTCGCTGAACACGACGTGAGAGGCTATGCAGAAGACACGAAAGAAATTCTGAAAAAAGTTAATATCACAGACATGTTAAACCCAATTGCAAGAGGCTTCAGAATCCTAAAAATAACGCCAAAACATTTAACATGAATGGTGAATGTTGCATGAGTTTGGAATTTTGGAAGAGTGCTCCACCCCTTGTTAGAAGAATCATAACAATCATTATCATTTTCATTTTTGCCGTAATCGTAACGACTGTGGGAACATGGACGCCTATCAAAGAACAAGAAGCAAAAGAAATTGGTAACGAACTTGACCAAACATTGGAATCGTTAAAAACAAACAATTTAGTGTTACAGTACATTTTTGGAAACAACTTCATGTTAACCCTTATAATGTTTGTACCCATAATCGGCTTTGCTTTCGGCGCTTATGTACTCTATAACACTGGAGCCGTTATCGCCGCAATTGCCATTTCCAACCAAGTTCCGCCAGCCCTCTATCTCATCGCTTTGTTTTTAACACCTATTGCTTGGCTTGAATTCATAGCCTATTCAACTGCAATGGCTGAAAGTATTTGGTTAACTTATCGCCTATGGCGGCGTAGAGGCAAACATGAACTCATAAATGCGTGTAAGTTTATTTCAGTTTGCGCTGTAATTCTTTTGGTGGCTGCGCTCATAGAGACTATAATGATTTATTCGGTTTAAGAATAACATGAAATATTATTGTTTTATTTACTTTTTCTATAAACCTTGGTTATTTCTAGGCTTATGTCTAATGCTTTTGGGCTGTCTGTTATTTCACCCAAACTTACGATATCAACTCCTGTTGAAGCGTATTCCATAATGTTTTCTGTTGTTATTCCGCCGCTGGCTTCAAGCAAAACCTTTCCGAAAAAGCCTTCCTTTTTTAGAAGTTTAATTGCCTTTTCTATTTGTTTTGGGGAAAAATTGTCAAACATAATTATGTTTGCCCCAACCTTCGCAGCGGTTAGCGCATCATTAATGCTTGTAACTTCCACCTCAATTTTCTTGCTGAAGGATACTTTTTCCTTGGCTTTATTGACAGCGTTTTCGATGTTTCCAATTATTTTAATATGATTATCCTTTATCAAAACCATATCATCTAAATGAAGCCTATGGGTGTCACCGCCTCCAACTAAGACAGCCTTTTTATCGAAGTATAAGAGTCCAGGCGCTGTCTTACGGGTGCATGCAACCTTGGTTTTAAGTCCCTTTTTTTGGATTTTTTCTAACAGTTTTCTTGTGGTTGTTGCTATACCACTCATGCGTGAAACAATATTTAGTAATGTGCGTTCAGTTGAAAGAATGGTTTTTGCATCTCCAGAAACCTTCATCAAAACCTGTTTCTCTCTTATTTTTTCTCCATCATCAACTAAAGCCTCAACCTTAACGCCCAAACTTTCCAGAAGGATTTTTGTCTCCTCAATTCCAGCAGCAACTCCAACCTCTTTCGCAATCACTTCTGCCTCCGCCTCTGTTTTGGGTGGAACAATTAATGTTGTGGTTATGTCTCCTTGTCCAACATCTTCAGCAAGCATTTTTCGAAGTTTTTCTTCCAAAATTTTACGCGGTATAAACATACTTCAACATATGGTTTATTTAACTTAAAATATTTGCTTATTCTCTGCAATCTGAATTATTGTTTCCACAGCCTCTTGTAATCCATCATAATTCAAAACTTCTTTCTGAATCTCTTTAAGCTGTTTTGGGATTGGACTGTTTATAATTTCTTCAACATTTTTCGAAAGTTTTTCTTTACTTAATTCTTCTTGATGAATGGTTTTGGCTACGCCTAATTTTTCTGCTTGTTTTGCATTGCTAAGCTGTTCTGTGTGGCTTGGTGTCGGTATTAGTATCATGGGCTTGCCATAGCACATACAATGCGTTATGGTTCCGTGTCCAGCTCGACTTATGATTATGTCGGAAGCTTTCAAGTATTCGAAGCGATTTGGAATCCACTTATAAATCGTCAAGTTATCATGGCGTATGGGTTTATCATCGGCGTTTGGATAGCCAAGTGACATAACAATTTCATAATCTTTTGGAAAATCTAGAAATATTTTCCTAAGAATTCCCGTCAAAAAAGCTCTTTCCCTTACTGGTCCGCTTATCGGCGCAAAAATAATTGGTTTATCAATTGACAATTTCAATTTTTTGCGCAGTTCTTCTGTGTTTGCCAATTGGTTTGGATGTACCGGCAATATTGGGCCTATTAACTTCACATTTTTTCTATAAAATTTTGGAATGTTAAGGTTTCCAGCGCATATGGTGTATGGTTTTGGGAAATCTGGTATTAGCACCATGTTTCCGCTTGTCCAAATTTTTCCAATAATTGTTAATGTTATGAAATCTGCAAACTTTGCCAAGCGCAGAAACCTTCTTTTTCTTGGAATTATCAGTTGAAACTGGTTTAAAATACAGATTCTAGGTATTCCCAAGATTCTTGCCGCTAATAAGGGTGAGATGCGGGAATCCGAAACAACAATGTCAGGCTTAAAACCTTCAATAGCTTGAACTTCAGCATTCACCTGTTTCATAAGAGTGAAGGAAGCCAAAAACGGTCCAGGGTTAACTGCTGTCTGCTTAAAATCCACTGTTCCATCGGGCTTGACCTGAAAACCGATTGGAGGAGCTTTTATAAGAGGTAATTTTTCCCTTTCTATATATGGTACACCTTCGCAGTAGGTGGAGAAAACCACTTCAGCCGCTTTTTTCTCCAAAAGTTTCTTTGCTATTGGAACGCATCTTCCAACATGTCCTAAACCGATTCCGCAGGGAGCAAAATAAACTTTCATGAAATTATTTCCCGCCGAGGGCTTTAAGTCTGACTTCGCCTCTCGGTTTTTCTTCTTCAAAAATTATGGCTTGAAACTTGTAAATTTTTGTGCCTTCCAAAAGCCAATTGTCTGGCGGCAAACCCGCCTTTATACAGCATTGGCAAAGAAATTCTTCTTCATCCCATTTCCACTCGACTGGCACCTGCGGCAAAAGAAGTCCTTTAAACGGTCCTCTTTCAACAATCAATCCATCTACTCCAACCTTAATTTTTGTTGGATAATCCTTAGGCTTTTCAACCTTAATTAGTTCAGGAGGCGTTAATACGCTTACTTCAAAAACAACCTTGTCCAGTTCTCCTAAAGAAAGCGGATAAAACCGTGGGTCTTGAGTTGCCGAGCTTATGGCTGAATCAATAACTGCCTCCACCAGCGGGTTAGTTGGGTATGGATATCCAATGCAACCTCTCAACTCTTTTTCTCCATTAATTATGCTATCTATTGTAACGAAAACTCCGCATGGTTGTAGAAGCTTTTTTGGTATGTTTTCTGGAATCTTTGGGCGTTTTCTATTCTTTAAATACTCTTCCACGGCTTTGCGTGCAAGCTCAACTAAAAATTTTCCTTCTTTTAGGCTAAGCTCAAATGACAATTCGTTTTCCCCAATTGTTTGATGAATATTTCTGTTGTATAAATTAAAAGGTTTTAAGCTTTCCATGAAAGCGGTTTTAGAATTTTATTGATTCTTCTCTTGCGCCATCCTTTGTTATGTAGAGAAAATCTATGCCATCGCCACTCATGATGTCTCGGCTAATGGCGGATTTTATTGCTCTTATGACCAACTCCCTCGCCTCTTCCACGGTAATATCTTCTTTATATCCCTCTTCTAGCACTCCCATAGCAATTTCTGTTCCTGAACCCACAACTGCATACTTGTCTGGTATTACTGAGCCTAAAACGTCTAACACGTAAAGGGATGCGCCCTCTTCGTCTATACCGGCTACAATTGTTTGAGTAATTAGTGGTGCTAATCGTCTGGCGAAAAGCAGATTTGACATTAGCTTGGCTGTTGACCTCACAGAGATTGGTCTATTAACATCTAAACCGAAAAGGTTTGCATAGGCTTCCACTTCTCTAACAAGAATTTGCATGTCAGAAACCAGTCCCGCGCACGCTGCGCCTATACGGTCTGTTATTTTGAAAACCTTTTTTCCGCCTTTACTAACAACCAAATAACCATAAGAAACACGTTTTTCAGAAGCTAATATAACGCCGTCTGAACAAACAACGCCAACGGTTGTTGCGCCTGGAACCCAAAGATACTCGCCACGTTGAGCTTGATTTTCCATACCTGTCACCTTTTCCGTGATATACACAAGCAACTTATTAAACTTAATCGTGAAACTTATTAAACTTCTATTGTTGTTATGCCTAAAACATCATTAAGCCTTCTCAATTGTTCCCTATAATCACCATAAACCATGACATGATGGTTCCCAGATGTTTTGTGGATAAACTCTTTTGGGTTGGCAATTTTCACTTTAACAGTTACTCTGCAATATTCTTCAGAATCCATATCCGCGCAATCTACGATAACTCCCCTTGCAATTATCATGCTTTTCAAATCTCCGCTTAAACGGCATATGGTGACTTCTTGCCCCTTTCTCATTTCCACAAAGGCTGTGAGGCTTCCAGTAAACTTTTCTTTATGATAACGCCTCAATCTGTAAGGTTCTGCATTTACATCGTATCCTTCCATTTTTCTGGGACACACACAATGGCTTAGAATTAATGTGTCGTCTTTAGCGTCAACGAAAGTGTTGCCCATAAAACAGGGTTTGTCTGCTAAATAATGGATGATTATCATTGACAGAAGCGAAATTATGTCTGCCTCGCATGCTGCTGGAAATCCCTCATCTCGTAAATTAGTATACGCAAAACATGGAACTGGCAAGGGATTGTTTCCATAAGCCATCGTTAACGCCTGCGCATTCTTCTCTTTCAGCAAATCCTTCATGGCAAGGTAAAGTTTTGCAACGCTAAACAAGTCTTTTTCTTCTGGCTCAACAACATTTTCCGCTTCTTTCTTCCATTTCTCCACTAACGGTTTAACGCGTTCCTCGCTTATGCTTTGCCATCTTCTTATAACCTCTTCACTTTTCACGTATTCCAGCGTTATCCTAAGCCTTTCTTTAATGGCTTCACTCCCTCCATGAACACGACATATGAACCGTTGCCAATGGGGATATTCAGCGTTTAAAACCAATATCTTTGTCTGTTCCATCTTCTTCTTTATAGCAAGCGCCCCTAAAATGTCATTTAGGTCTTGATAGTCAACGGCAACCCAAACCTTCTCTTTGGGATAAATGTATTCCAAAGCATCTAAGGGATTGTTCACCATTCCCACATCATTAAAAAGAATTGTTGGAATACCAAACTCAGAAATTTTTATTATGCAATTGCCCAAGCCAAGATGAGGCTTGTAAAGAAGAATAATATCCGCCTTTGACAAAGACTCCCTTAAAACGGGAAAATCCTTTTCTTCATTAACAACAGCAGGAGCTTGAATTTCGATGCTGAGTTTCAAATTTTCTTTTAACTGTTTTATCTTTTTCTCCATGAAATTTTCTTCAACTTGTCCCTTTCTGCAAACTAAAACTGGAAGAACCTTAAAAGGCTTCAAATTGACTACTCCATTTGCTTTTATGGCTTCTACTCATAAATAATATTGGTCTAAGTTGCCTTTCCAATTTTCATATTTGTATTCAGGAAGTTCTTTCACGCGGCAGATGGGTTTGGCTATTATCTCCCTAACTTCAAACTCTTTGAAGAAGCTTCCGCTGTATGAGGCTTTCACGACTAGGGCTGTATCTAAGCCTTTATAGGTGCCCGCACAAGAAACGATTTCTTCGCCAGCGCTGACTTCTCCTGCGTCTGTTGCCATGACAGCGGCTTCTATGGCTATTTTTGTTCCTGCTCCAAATATTTCAAGAGTTTTGTCAATTATGCCTTCTGGCGTTGGATATTCCCAGTTTATGGAGCGTGTTGGAGGTGCAAAGGGTCTTGTTCCTTGCACTATTTTTACGCCGTTTTCTTGCAGCGTTTTCAGTGTTTTTGCATATTCTTTTCGTTTTAACCCTATGGGTATATCACCTTTTGGACCCCATGTTGTTGCTGGATAATGGGTTACAACAATGAGTTTTATTTTTGTTCCTTTAAACACCGTGAACGCTTTTATGGCGCTTCTTCCAGTTTCCGAAGCAACAATCACCTTGTTTATTCCAGTTTCTTTGCATCTTAATTTTGCTTTTTGCAAAACTTTTTCCGTATTCACTTCGCCACAATATCGGAAATAGGTAATTTTCTTTTCAATATCTCCTTCCATTTCAAACACCACAGAGCTAAATACTTCACGCCTCTATAACACTTTAAATAAAGGCTGGAGTGGAATGATAAACCTTTACGTTAAAGAAATGGAAAGTGTCTGGTTTGGAGTTGCCTTTGAAAATGAAGAGATTTTTGCTACAACATTTGCCTTCAGCAAACAAAAGGCTCTGCAAAGTCTTTTGAGAAGCATTCCATTTAATGTTCCTTTCCAACAGTTAGAAAAGCCCTCCAATTTTGCCGGGCATGTCGTGGCTGTTTTAAAGGATATTTATGATGGGAAAAACGTTTCAGCCAATTTTTCTTTAGCTACAAAACATTTACCAAATTATACTAGACGAGTTATTGAAGCCACCCGCCTAATTCCTATGGGATATGTAACCTCTTATGGGGCAATCGCAAAAGCGGTTGGTGGAAGCCCAAGGGCTGTTGGTAATGTTATGGCTATGAATCCCCTTGCGCCGCTCGTTCCATGTCACAGGGTTGTCTGCTCAGACTTCACTTTAGGCGGATATGGAGGCGGTTTAAACCTTAAACTTCAACTTTTAAAGCGAGAAATGCGAGGCTACACTTCTAAAAAAGAAATTCCCGTAAACAGCGGAAGACTGCTTCTGTTCCCAGTTGAGTTTGTGTTGGATAGGATTAAGTGAAAGCCTTCAAATTCTTCCTAACTTCTTCAAGGTTTTTCATCCCTATAACCATTGCATCCACAAACTCAAGTTCCGCAACAATCTTTATCACTTTTTCATGATTTCTAACAAGCGAAGGAAGACCATTCCCCAAAACCTTCATTGCGATTGTTCCCTTTCCATTTTCATGGGCTATTTTGAGAGCGTTAAACATTCCATTCATTGTGCCATCTTCGAGAGGTATGTATTTTGGAAACTTGTCAATTGTAGCTTGGCTGATTTTAGTGCAAACCGCCATTAAAACGTCCAAATCTTCGAAGTTAGCCGCTTTTTCTGCAACTTTAACGCTGTGGGTGGATATGCCAATCGCCTTAACAACTCCACTTGTTTTTAACTCTTTCATTTCCCTTAACGTTTGATGGCAACCGTCAATCCAGTCAGATTTAACATAATGTAATAAGAAAATGTCCACGTAGTCGGTTTGAAGTTCTTTAAGAGAACTTTTAAGACTTTTTTGGGCTTCTTTGCCGCTTTTGGCATAAGTCTTAGTAGATATTATAACTTCCTTTCTTGGTGGTTGCTTTAAGGCTGAGGCAATATGCGGGTGACTTCCATAATCATCGGATGCGTCCCAAAAGTTTATTCCCAACTTGAAAGCTTCAACCAAGATTCGTGCCCCTTCTTCGACTCCTATGTTAAGCGATGGTACTCCAAAATCAAATGTTCCAAAACCAATCTTAGAAATCCTCAATCCTGTATTTCCAAGGTTTACTAATGGAATTTTTTGGTGCCGTCTGTTAATTGGTTAACTTTTCTCCTATGTTATTTTTATGTGTATGAATGTGTGTTCTTGGTTTAAGTATTTTTGCTTTAATCTGTTGAAGTTTTCTTGGTTGCAGTATCTTGTGAGGAGTATGTTGAGTAGGTTTTCTAGTCCCTGTGTGCTCCAGTGCATCCACTTGTTCTTCACTCTCTTCGCTATTTCTCCCATTAATCGTTCTATGAGGTTGTTCGTGTATGGTACGCGTACTTGTTTGAGGGCTAGTTTTGCGAATGTTACGGTGTAGTTTGCTGAGTTTCGTAGGAACCTTGCTGCGCTGGTTAAGCCTTCATCTAAGAGTTCTTTTGCTAGTTGTTTAAGGGCCTCTAGCGTCTTGTTTATTCTCCACAGCAGTCTTTTGATATCTCGGTCTTTTAG
>JARYMR010000043.1 GCA_029907045.1 Candidatus Bathyarchaeota archaeon | reverse complement strand
TATACGGCTACAACCAACCTGAAGAAGGTTAGGGCTGCTTGTTCCATGTATAAGCAACTTTCTGAAGAGGATGTTGCCGATGTAACTTCAAAAATTGATCAAATTTTAGGGTATATTGATGAGGAGCCTAAAACTAAGGATTGGTTGAAGAGGGCAGAGGTTGGAACAAAGAAGAAGTGGTATAAGGAAGTTAGGCTGTAAATTCTAAACTTAAGTCTTATAATCTTACGCCCTTATTATTATCTTCATTGGGAATCTTCGGCGACAAGGTTTAGAGTTGATTAGAAGTGAAGTGGACGAAGGAGGATTTAAAAAAGGCTGAGAAAGTATCGAACGAGTTGGTTTCTGTAATTAGCTACTTTGACGGTTTAAGAAGCGCTTCGATACGTGATCCAAAGGAGTTGGTAATGAAAACTAAAACTACTGGTTTAGACTCCGCATATCTCAAATACTTTAGCAAGGAAACCCAGAAAGTTTTAAAGAAAATAGGGCGATCTGGTAAGGTTAGAAAAATGATAAGGGCGAATAAGGTTCTAAATTTTGTTACTCTGATTTATTTCATGATTGTGGTTGTCTTGGCCATTTTATGGCAGAGAGGCGTAATACTTCCTTCAAATTTTGAGTGGGGGTATTGGACTTTTTTGTCGTGGCCAAGCATAATTTTGCTTTTTATCCTAGCAGACGTAACTTTGCTTATGCTGAGCTTGACTAAGTATGAGCTTAAAAAAATTGCTGAAGAAGGTGGCATCAAAAAAGAAGAGGCTACAAAAAGAAGGTTGAAGGAGGCTGTTCAAAATCACATTAACAAGCTGAAGGCAAATATTGAGAAGTATGGTTTAAAACCTGAAGATTACAAGATTAAGTTGCAAAGAACAGATTATGAGGGAATAAAGGTAATTAAGAAACCGGGAATTTTGCGTGGATATTACCTTGCAATAGTAAATGCAAAAATTAAAAGAAAAATGGGTAATTAAGGTTTAAGCTGGTGGTATTTCACCGTAAATGTTCTGTAATGCAATGCCAATTCTTCTGTTGCGTTCTGCGAAGGCGAACCATATTAGGGAGCCTATGAAAACCCATAAGGCCAAATACAACATGCCCCAAGGATCTAGCCAAGATGCGCTCACTGCTAGTCCCCAAACCCAGAACAAAATTGACAAAGCACCGCATAGGCTTATCACGGGTATGCCAGCAAAGACAGCCTTAAACCCTCTTTCCCAAATGTCCGGACGCCTATAAGGCAGTATTACGCCTGCAAAGGCTATGAGGAGTTGGCTAATGATGAAGATGAAAGTTGCATCTACGGTTGCGGCGAAAACGCCTCCAAGACTTAGGGGTATAAACAGGTAGGAAAGCGCCGCGCATAAGATGACTGACCAATGGGGTGAGTGGAAGCGCTCATTCACGCGGTTAAAGGCTTCTGGGAAGAATCTGTCGAAAGCCCATGCAAAAGGTTGTCTTGGACCCACAAGTAAGGTTGCCCCGGCACAGTTGGAGATCCATAGGGCTGGGATGAAAGCAAATATTGCTTGAAGCCACACTTGCCCATGGGCTAAGGGTACTGTGAAGAGTGGCAAGCTTGGATCCATCATTGTCATTGTAGTTACTTGGTCGGTGTATCCTTCTCCATAAACGTAACAGTATTGGCTGACGAAGTCCCCGTAGGCCGTGTACACGCCGATAACTGTTGCAACATACCAGAACATTACGAATAGTGTGGCAGCAAAGACGCCCAGTATAAAGCCCGATTTTGGAGATTTCATTTCTCCACCAAAGTAGCATGCTGCCGTGGTTCCCCAGTAAGCCCAGAAAGTATCTACGAAATTAAGGATTGTTGCTCCTCCAGTGCCGCCAGCCTCCTCAGTGGCACTTGCCACATAATCAGCCCAACCATTATCAATAGCTACTTGTCGTATCTCTCCCCATGCGTCAGCCCCGGCACCGTAGGTTAGATTCCAAGCTTCTTTCACATAAGTTGGATTCATAATTCCGTAGAAAGTGGCGCCCACCCCAAGGAAGCTTCCTACAATGCCTATGGCAACTAATCCTGCAACATACCATCTGAACACTCGGATTCCCAGCAATGATAACAATGTATAAAGAGTAACTATTATCACAGCGATCATACCCAACCCTGTATTGTCAAGGGCAAACTCGATCCAAGCTGTATTGCCAGTGGCATGACCCAGTAGGTTAATCACTTTAACCCAGAATCCAGCGCCTATTACAGCCAAAACTCCAGTGGCAAAGTTGTTAGCTACAAAATACAACCAGTCTCCAAGAAAGCCCACATGCGGATCTAATACCCGTGATACGTATATGTAGCTTCCTCCAGACCTCGGCATCATTATTCCCATTTCAGTAATTACATAAGCCAAGAAAATCGCTGGCAAAGCACCAATAATATAAGCCACCGGAATTATGGATCCAGGATGCCAATAAGAAGCCTGCACAGACCAATAGTTTATTCCGCTGCCAATAGTGTAGCTAAGCGAAACGGAGAAAGCTGACCACCAGCCTAACTCTCTGACCAATCCAGTTGCCTTTCTTGGAAAAGCAAACTTGACTTCAGCCAAAGCCTTCCCTTCCGTTTTTAGATACGTATGATTTCTTTTTAAGCTTTGTTATTTAACCAACAAAACCATATTCTCTTAAAAGAACTCCTCAAGGGTAAGCTAAGTTCGCTCTGAACATCTTACTGGTATGCATAGATTTAAAGGCAATAATACCTTACACACTTATTCACGTTTCTTTAGGTAAATCCCATAGGGATCAAGCTGTCGAAGAGTTAAAATTTCTATTTGTGAAGGTTCTTTCGTAATCTTTAAATCCTTTGATACTTTAATATCCCAACCTGTGTTTTTCTTCACGTCCTCAACTTTCACTCCAGGGTGGAGACACTCCAGCACCATTTCGCCAGTATCTTCATCAAACCCCATGATTGCCAGATCCGTTATTACTTTGGTAGGTCCATATCCTCCTAGCATTAATTTTTGGCGCTCTTCTTTTCCGGCAAGAAAGCCCGGACTGGTGATAAAGTCAACTCTTTCAGGAAACCTTCTTATATCATGCGGCGTTATAACTACAAACTTTTTAGCTAACGAGGCTATATCGCAGCCTCCTCCACTTCCGGGCAGCCTGACTTTGGGGTTTTCGTAGTTTCCGATCACAGTCGAGTTAATATTTCCATGCCTGTCTATCTGTGCACCCCCTAGAAATCCCACATCAATTCTTCCGGCTTGTAAGTAAATGCTGAAAACTTCGAACATTGAGCAAACACTTAGGGAACCTGAAACCAAGCAAGGGTCACCTATTGAAAGAGGCAGTCTTGAAGGATTTGCTCCTATAACCCCAGCTTCATATATCATTATAAGGTTTGGGGCGTGTATCCGTTTTGCCAAGTTGGCGGCCAAGTTAGGTAAACCAATTCCTACAAAAACCACCTCATGGTCTCGTAGTTCTCGCGCTGCAGCTATCGTCATAAGTTCAGATTTAGTATATTCCAAATTATTTTGCTTCATGATACTAATACCATCCGTAGTTGATTGCAATACTGTAAAAGCTCTTCGGTCTCAACTTTACCAACTTTTCTACGCCAAGTTTTTTAATATATTCAAAGCGATTTTCAATGCTGTAAACCCACTCATCGATATATTTCTCTAGCAAATTTTCATCCCTCGATATTGTATCCCACTCTATGTAAAATTCGTTATCTCTATCGTAATATCCTTGTGCATATGATGGATGAGCTGCCCAGGATTCTTCAATTAATGCATGGACCACAAAGTCTGGTATTAAAGTCCTATTTGGGTCGCTTCGAACCACATATTCATCCACAATCTCTTCCACACTAACAATAACTTTTTTTGCGGCAAAAGCAGCTTCCTTGTGGTCGCCTAAAATTCCCCATACTTGAACATTGCCATTTTTGTCAGCTCTTTGGGCGTGTATAATTGCAACATCGGGATTTAATGGTGGAACTACACAAACTTCTTGCCCAGTATAAGGACACTTTAAGGTCTTTATCTGAAGATTATACTTTGGTAAGTCGGATCCTATAAGAGATTTGAGGGGAAAGAAAGGAATGTTCATAGCTCCAGCAACTAAACGGGAAATTAAAGCAAAGTGTGAATATTCTTCAATTTCAATTTTGTTCGGATATCCTTTTTCAACAGCTCGTCTAAACGCATGCAAAGAACCTACACCAGGGTTCCCAGCCCAGCTAAAAACCAATTTTTTGGCGCATCCAGCCGCTATCATTTGATCATAAATTAGATCTGGGGTAGGCCTAACTAATATTAAATTTCTTTTCTTCTGTCGGATTATTTCATGCCCAGCGGAAAAGGGAATAAGATGCGTAAATCCTGCCATATAAACTGTATCTCCGTCATGAACGAATTTTTTAATTGCCTCACTCATGCCCATAAGCTTATCCTCACTCATCAATACCCACCTTTTCCTCATTTTATGATTAATAGAGTAATATGATTGATAGTTTATTGCTTATTAAAATTTCAGCTATTTCCTCTCAAATTTTATAAAGTCTCAAATTAACAGATAATAAAGTTAAAAATTACGGGGATGTAGGTGAAGAAAGTAGCGGTTATTGGTGTTGGGAACTCAAAGTTTGGAAGGAGAACGGATGCAACATATTATGAAATAGCCTTTGAAGCTGTTAAAGAGGCAATTGAAGATGCTGGAATCAACCAAAAGGATGTAGAATTTAGTGTTGTTGGCTCTGTAGGAAACAGGCTCTATGATATGTACCCTGCTCCATTAATAAACGAATATGTTGGCTTTGCCTCAAAAGGACCATTAAGGGTTGAGGCTGCTTGCGCCTCAGGAAGCGCGGCCATATTTACTGCTTATAACGCTATTTCCTCTGGGTATGTCGATACGGCTATCGCCATTGGCGTTGAGAAAATGAGCGAAGTCGACACATCCACATCGACGGCTGTAGGAGGTCGCGGATGCTACATGTGGGAGTTTCACATGTTTGGTACAAGTTTTGCAGCTTATTACGCGTTATTTGCAACAGCGCACAAGGCAAAGTATGGAACAACGGAGGAACAACTTGCTAAAGTTGCAGTTAAAAATCATTACTATGCTGCAAGAAATCCGAAAGCCCACTTTCAAAAAGAGATAACTCTGGAGCAAGCTTTGAATTCAAGAATTGTCTGTTGGCCTCTTAAGCTCTATGATTGCTGTCCAATAAGTGATGGAGCAGCGGCTGTCATATTAGCATCTGAAGATAGCATTAAGGATCTTAAGATTGAAGATCCCATATGGATTCAAGCCATAGGATGCGGAGCGGATACAGGTAACCACACACGCCGAGAAAACTTCACATCAATAAAATCTGCAAGAACTGCTTCCGAAATGGCATACAAACTGGCTAAGGTTCATCCAGAAGAGGTTGAAGTAGCGGAGGTTCATGACTGCTTCACCATCGCTGAAATAATGGCGTATGAAGATTTAGGGTTTTGCAAAAAAGGCGAAGGGGGAAAACTAATAGATGAAGAGGAGACATGGATAGGCGGAAAGATTTCAGTTAACATTGATGGAGGATTAAAGGCTAAAGGTCACCCATTAGGCGCTACAGGTTGTTCGATGATTTATGAATTAGTAAAACAATTAAGAAATGAAGCAGGTAAGAGACAAGTTCCCCTAAAGAAATATGTAGGGTTAGCGCATAATGTCGGCATGACAGGGCAATATTGTTATGTAACCATACTTAGAAGGTGAAAATAATGTCTGAGATGGGTGAATATCCAACCATGAAAAGTAGGTCGCTAACATTTATACATGACATTCCGATTTTTAAGACGAAAACTTATTGGGAAGGATTAAAAAATGGAAAAGTATACGCCACGAAATGCAAAAAATGTGGTGAAATCTATTATCCACCTCAAGGTGACTGCCCCAACTGCCTAAATTCAAATATGAAATGGATTCAACTCTTGGATGGTGAAATTGAAACCTTCACCCAAGCTTACCTAAAACCTCAAGGCTTTGAACATTACAAGCACGATTTTATTATCGCCATAGCCAAAACATTGGAAGGAGTAAAAGTTATGGGATTGCTCGAAAACATAAATTTAGAAAATATTAAAATTGGGATTCGCGTAAAAATAACAGCTCAAATGATGTCTGACGGTTTCCCAGTAATCATTTTTAAACCAACATAGTCTATCCCATTATTAAAAATGTGATACTCGTGAACCACATATTCCCGATAAAATTCTTAGGCAGTGCCCCTATAATAGACTTAATTGTGTGAAGTGATCAGCATGAAAGAGATGAAAAATTCAAAAAAACTCTTTGAAGAGGCAAAAAAACTTACGCCAGGGGGCGTTCACAGCGCCTTACGGTTCTTTGATCCCTGTCCCATTTTCATATCAAAAGCTAAAGGTTCTAGGATTTACGATGTGGATGGCAACCAATACATTGATTATCATTTGGCTTTTGGACCTGTAATTTTGGGACATGCCCATTCAAGCATTTCAGCTGCCGTTAAAAAACAGTTAAATGAAGGCGTAATTTATGGTCTCTGCAATGAGTTGGAGGTTAAAGTTGCCAAAAAAATTGTAGCTCATGTTCCCTCAGCCCAAATGGTTAGGTTTTGTAACACAGGCACAGAGGCCACTTATCATGCTATCCGTTTAGCGAGAGCTTACACTGGAAAAAGCAAAATTGTAAAGTTTGAAGGTGCATACCACGGATGGCATGACATAGTGTCTTTCAGTTCGAATCCAACATTGAAAGAAGCTGGACCCAAAAAATGCCCAACGCCAGTCCCAGATACCGCAGGCATCACTGAGGATACTGCAAAACAAGTAATTATTGTTCCCTTTAATGATCAAGAGGCTGTGGAGAAAGCAATAAAAAGGCATCATAATGAGATTGCAGCGTTAATAACGGAACCAATCCTTCACGGCAGCGCCACATGCATCACACCAAAAGAGGATTTCCTAAAATTTTTGAGGGAAATCACCCGAGAATATGATATTGTACTGATCTTTGATGAAGTAGTTACTGGTTTCCGTCACCATTTAGGTGGAGCCCAAAAAATTTTCAATGTAACACCAGACTTGACAACATTTGCCAAAGCCATGGCAAACGGTTTCCCGGTAGCAGCAGTTTGCGGAAGAAAGGACATGATGGAACATTTTAGGCCAACGGGCAATGTGGATTATGGAGGCACTTTTAACGGAAATCCCATATCTATGGCTGCCACCCTTGCAACAATAGAAGAATTAGAGAAAAATGAAGTGCATAAGCATCTCTTTAAGCTTGGAGAAGAGGTTAGAAATCAACTCAATAGAATAGTTGCCAAATTGAAATTTGAAGCTCAAATGGTTGGTTTCGGTTCAGTTTTTCAAATACTATTTACAAAAAAAGAAATTGTCAATTATAGAGACACCTTATCTTCAAAAAATGAGCTGTTTATGAAGTTTCAAAAAGAAATGATGAAAAGAGGAGTCTTCATCCTACCCAAACCAAACAAAAGATGCCACATTTCCGCCGCCCACACCGCTGAAGATATAAATTATACTATTGAAAAAGCTGAGGAAGTTTTGAAAATGCTAAAGTAAGCATCACTATTCTTTCTTTGTGGAAAAGAATAATTGGATTTATGCAAAATTATTTTTAAATGACAGTGCTTATCAAAATTGAGGGAGAAATTCTTGAAGGCATTTTTAAAGAGAGGCTTACACGTTTTTTGGCTCTAGTTGAGCGGGAAAACAAAGTTTTTGAGGTTTTTCTGCCAAACCCTGGAAGGTTGAAGGAGCTTCTGAATTTTGGTGCTAAAGTTGTTTTGAAAAAGACTGTGCCTAAAGGGCGAAAAACAGCCTATGACCTTATAGGTGTCTATCTTGATGGCGAAAAGGTTTCTGTGGATTCTCGGGTTCCAAACAGGTTGGTTTTTGAAGCTTTGAAGAAGAAAGCCTTAAAAGAATTTGCTGAATACTCCCTGATTAAGCCTGAACCATTATATGGACATACACGTTTCGACTTTCTATTAAGCAATCATAAAGAAGTTTGTCTTTTAGAGGTTAAGTCTTGCACTCTTGTCAGAGATGGAATAGCCATGTTTCCAGATGCAAAAACCGAAAGGGGAAAGAGGCACGTGATGGAATTGCTTAAAGCCAAAAGGGAAGGCTATAGGGCCTGTATACTCTTTATAATTCAGCGGACAGATGCCCACAGTTTTTCGCCCGCCGATGATGTGGATAAAGAATTTGGGGAAGCTTTGCGGCAAGCCTTTAATGGAGGCGTGGAAGTTTACGCTTACTCTTCCAAGTTTGTGGAAGATAGAATAGTGCTTGATGGAAGGGTTAAGGTGAAACTTTAGGCTTGGTGCAAAGCAAAATTGATAGCCCTTCTCCAGATTTTATGGTGTTTCGGTGTTTTGTTCGATTCTCGAATTATCCCTATCGAAGATTAGGTATGTTGCCACGTTTGTTTTGTCTATGCCGTGCCCGTTGTAAGTGTTTCCTATGGAAACCAGTTTTTGTGTGGGCGCCATTATGTTATAGCCATTGTATTGTGGGTTGTGTTCGAACAAAGTGCCAATTAAGACTATTGTTTCTGCACTGGGGTTTAATTGGCTGTATATGTTTGGGCTTTTGTCCGTGTAGAACATTCCACCAATTATTGTGAGCTTTGACATCATACGGTTTCTTATGAGAATGTTTGGAACGTTTCCGCCGGGACCGTTTTCAACCCAACAGTTGGTTAACTCTAAAACTGGTAGGAGAGCATTTTCTCCGGTTCCGCTTTCTATGATTATGTGGGCTTCTAATTCTGGACTCCACATGTTTTTGCTTGATAGGAGGCAGTTGGCAAGTTTTAGTTGGGCGATGTTTTTGGCGTAGACGTCAGCTTTTCTGTGGAAGCCCATTAGGCAGTGGATGAGGTTTATTTGACCGCCAGTTCTGTAGTTTTCGTTGAATTCGCCTATTTTGACGCCGTATTCTGTTATTGCGTTTGGAGTGTCGTTGATTTTTCTGCCGTCTATCCAACAGTTGAATATTAAGCTGTCTTCGCAACCCGTTAGGTCTACATTAGCGTGTGTTGCGCCCCAAATTTTGCAGTTGCGGATTTGGTGGACTGGAACTTGACTTGTTGTGCGCATGGCGTCTATGCACTTTTCTGTTAAGCCATTACCGTTTATGAATAAACCATCCAAGTGCGCATATCTTACATTGCGTATGTCAAAAACGGCTGTTATAGGCTCTGTGGCGAATATTTCCGCACCATTTCCTATTATGTAAAAGTCTTCTTTCGGCGGCGTTATTGGTTTTGTAATGTTGAATCTTTGTTTTTTAAGGTATATGCATGAATAGCCAGCATCCAAAGCCTCTTGAATGCCTTCGAACCTTTCTCCTTCTCCCACAACGATTTCTGTTGTTAACGATTCATTTAGCCCTAATTCGCCATACTGCCTATAGCCATCTTCTATCCACTCGTCGAAATTCTCGAAAAAATTAAAGTTAGATGTTCTTGAGCCGTTAGGGTTGCTGTCAGAATGTGGAGAGGTGCAGCTAATAAACGTTAAAGAGGTTGATAAGAAGAGCAGCATAACCATCGTAAGGCGTCGAAGAGGCATTGAGTGCATTGAGCATTCCGAAATGCACTCAACCACTAATTATTGTAAGGTTTTGTATGTAACCCATTAACACTTACAAAAGAAACAGAAAGTGAAATCTATTAATGATTTAAGCCATTTCCTCAATTAATTTCTTAACTTTCCTTTCAATTTCGTCTCTGATTTGGCGAACTTTTTCTATCGGCTTTCCTTTCGGGTCTTCAATTCCCCAGTCTACAACCTTGTTTAGTAATGGTGCTGGACAGAATCCTCCAGCTTCGCAGCCCATGACTATTATTTTGTCTGCTTCTTGCACCATTTGGTTGTTGATGAGTTTTGGTTTGTTTTTTGAAATGTCTATTCCCTTTTCTCGCATAACTTGCACAACTGTGGGGTTTACTTCTTTTGATGGCATTGTGCCTGCGCTTTGGGCTTCGATTTTTCCTTTTCCATAATGGTTTGCGAAGGCTTCAGCCATTTGGCTTCTTCCAGCATTTTCAACACAGACAAAGAGAACTTTCTTCATTTTCAATTCGCATAATATTGGGTTTATTTTGGTTTTATGTTTTGCCTTCGCAGTCCATGCAAACTTCAACATCCCTGTTAGTCCAGAAGGTTTTGCCGCATTTTTTGCAAACAACTTTATGAAGTAATCCTTTATCTTTGGGCATTTTTGGCATGGTTGCTATTCGCTGTGGAAAAGCTATGGCTTTTTTGGGGCAGATTCTTTCGCATGCTATGCATCCATAAACACATTTGTGGGGGTTTACAACCACTGCTTTGCCTTCTTTTAGTTCAAAAACGCCATGGGGACAAAATTGAATGCATTGCGGTGCTTCTAAGCCTTCGCAGCCGTTGCACTTGTCTGGGAAAACTGTAGGATACCAAACTGCAGCGGATTTTGCCATAAACAGTTTCACTTTTCTTGGCTTTTTCTTCTGCAGTCAAAGCAGTATTCAGTTTCAAAATTTGTTAGGAAAATTTTTCCGCATCCCTTACATTTCACTTCTTTTAGCATTAACCTCTTTTATCGGCGAAACTGATTTGAGAAGGTCTGCTGCCGCCTGTGTGCAAGAGCATGGAGAATTTGTTCCAGTTTTCTTGTCTTTCGTCATTTTCTACACTTAGAAATTTCATTGGGAGTATTTGAGTCTTAATTCTTTCAAAGTTTTCCTTAGTTCTTCTGCGGATGGAAAGGTTATGGCGTTGTTTGGACACATTTTTGCACATGTTTGACATC
>JARYMR010000042.1 GCA_029907045.1 Candidatus Bathyarchaeota archaeon | reverse complement strand
AAGATAGCATCAGCAATTTTATTCAATGTTGCCCATGGTATTTCTGAAACTTTGGCTGTTAAGAAATCTTCAGTTTGAACAGAGCGAATGCCAACAACATAGGGTTTCTTTTCAGCTAAATCCTTAACGGCATAGAAAACCCTAGCAACAGCAGGATTCTCGGTTATAATTTTGGCTTGAAGAGAAACAATTTTCGGAATTGACGCTTGATGAACTTTCCCATTCATTGTTTGAACCCTAATCCCAACAATTTCACCGTAACGTCGCTTTCCACCCTCCACTCCGGTGGTTCTGTCTCTTAAGATTTTTACGTCAACATTTCTTGACGGGGCGTTGAGGAGCCTTGCAACAGTTTCTTTGATGCTGTTCACTTTAGAGGGTTTAAACTCCTCTTCATTGTCAATGATAACAGCAAAATACTGGCTTGGCTTATGCTGCTCCAGTTCAAATTCAACAATTTTCGTGGCCTTCTTTAAAGTTTCAAGCTTGTCACGGCGGATTTCTCCAACGGCACGAACAGACAAGCCCGGTCCAGGGAAAGGTTGCCTCTCGGAAATTTCGGCAGGCACCCCAAGATATCTTGCCACCATTCTCACTTGGGGCTTATATAATGTTACGAGGGGTTCGACAACTTTAAAGCCATAATGTTCCATGGGGTTTATGCCCATCTGTTCCAAAACATTATGCTGAGTTTTCACACCACCTACGGTTTCAACAATATCTGCTTTTATTGTGCCTTGAACGAGAATTTTGCAGCCTTCTTTTTTTGCTGTTTCGCCCAGAACTAGATAGAAGGTTTCGCGGAATTTTTTGCGTTTCTCTTCAGCATCTCTCAAACCTTTCATGCTTTGCAGAAAACGTTCACCAACATCCACAACCTTTGTTGGAACATTCAAAGGAGGGTTAGACAAGATTTCTGCCACCCGTTCTGGTTCACCTTCCCGCATGAAAGCGTCATCAAGGATTACGCAGGCAAGGTTGTCACCGATGGCTTTATGCGTTAACACAGCGCATGTTGTGCTGTCGACGCCGCCTGAAACAGCAACCAATGCTTTTTCGTTGCCGATTCTTTTTCTAATTTCCTCAACTTCTGCATCAACGAAAGTTTTTGGGTCAAAGATTTTCATATGAGGCTCACCTTTCTGAATTGTTAATTGTGTAGTGTTTAATGATTTATGTATTTACTATTTGCCGTGGCTTCTCAACATTTTCACTAAACAATAAAACCACCTGTGTCAGAATGGCGATTTTCCCCATCATCTTTTAAAATTTGGATGGTTTAAAACAAGAAAGAAAGGTGAATTAACATTTTTTAGCGAGTTAAAGTTTTTCTGTCCTAACAATTTTAAAGTCTGCAGGAATCCCAATGAAGACTGATGAATTGAAAACTATGGTTAATGCTTTAAACGAGTTAAGCGAAAGTTATGCGGATTTGATGCAAACTATGAAAGGAACGGTTAAGGAAGTGAAAACCACAAAGCAATTATGGCGGGATAAAAACAAGTCAAAGCTCATAAAATTGGGTTTAGCTTTAATAGTATTTCCAGAGCCTACCCCAATAAGCGAGACAATAGGAACTGTACTTGTGGCTGCTGGAACCGTTCAACAAGGAATCCGTAACCGAGCCATCTACGTTGATGATGTTCCCAAAGCTTTCCAGAAAACATTAAAAGAGATTCGAGACTTGAAGTTTAACGTTTGAATTTTTACTCAAATTTTATATTTGCAGCATGTTATATGCATAACATGTTAGGGGGAAACAAAGTGAAACTTGTAACAGTATTGTTACCAGAAGCTTATTTGGAAGGATTAGATGAGCTTGTTAGGGCAAATATGTATCCAAGCAGAAGTGCAGCCATACGCTCAGCCGTTAGAGACCTACTAAAAAAAGAGCTCTGGGAAAGACGCGAAAGATAAATGCGTTTATTTTGACATGGCAAGATTTCTGATTTCTTTGGCAGCCTCAGCAGGGTCTTCCGCAAGAGTTATTGCTCTTCCCACAAGAAGGTAACGGGCTCCAGCCTTCAAAGCAGATTTTATTTCCCCTCCTTGAGCGCCAATTCCCGGCGAGTATATGGGTGTTTTTTCGCCCAAGACTTGGTATACTTCTTTTATTTTTTCAGGGTATGTTGCTCCAACAACAACACCGTCGGCTCCCCACTTCGAGGCTTTTTTCGCAAAAATAACATACTGCAATGTTTTCTCTCCAGTTTCCGGGTTAAAAACAGTCTGTCCATAGCCTTCGCTTGCGCCCTTATGACTCATATAAACGAGAAGAATCACACCACGCCCTAGCCTTTTGGCAACATCAAAAATGGGTTTTAAACCTTCTTCCCATCCAACGAAGGGATTAGCTATAAGAGCGTCAAAACCAGCTGCATAATAGTATTCCGCAATGACTTGGTTTGTTGAGCCAATATCGTTTGCCTTACAATCCATTATTGTTATGAGCCCAAAATCATAAGCCTTCTTTACAAGTTTCTGGACACCACCAAAAACGCCGAGTGGCAGAACTAAATGGTGATTAATTTTTACAGCACAAACGTATGGCGAAACCACCTCAAGAACATGACTTGCTTTTTGATAAAGGCTTTGGCGGTTTTCGGGTTTTTCAAAGGGAAAATCTAAATTCAAAACAACGTTAGATTCTTTGTTTTTTGCTGTTTTTTCCATTTTTTCACGGAAAGACATAATGCAACGCCACCCTTTATTTAGACGTGGAACTAAAAACTCTTATGGTTTGAATTTCACCTCCAGAAACAGCTTTTATATATGAAAGAGCGGTTTCCACAGCTCCGGTAAGTTGATTCCTTTCTATTCCTGGAGCGCCATAACCAATTATCACGATATTTTTTGTTTGCTCTGTGATTTTAGTGCAATCCGCATCTCTGTAAGGGTAAATGCATAAAACTTGCCTTTCATCAGCCAAAACAAGCATATTATCCGCCAAAATTAGTGGTTTGCCCATGCCTATACCCGTAAAAGTTTCACCATTATTTGCAAAGCGAACATGAAATGGCGGGATTAGGCGGTCTCTGTCAAATCCGCTTATGGAAATTATGGTTTTCATAGAAGCCAAATTATATGCATCCACAACCGTTGAAATGCACGGCAAATCTTCTCCCCGCAAAACTCTTCTTAGCAAGGCTTCGCCAGAAGGTCTCGTTTTCGTCGGGTCTATATCAAGCTTCCAGTAGAAATCTCTGTAGGCTCTCACTGTAGAATTATCCTTCAACGTTTCAAGGTTATATTTGGCTCTAACCTCCTCGTAAACACTCTTTTTTAGTCTTTTAATTTTTTCATTCCCCTTTTCCACACGCACACCATTAATTGTGCCGATGCATAGGGCAAGTTCTGGAAACTTTGATAACACCCGCGGATCCCAGTATAGATACAGTAACTGCATTTTAACACGCTCATCCAATAATTTTAAGCGTTAGGTATTTAACAGCTTAGAGCAAAAATTATCCCTTCTAAAACTGCGTGAAACAATGATAGGCGAACTTGCCGCTTTAGGTGCAGCCTTAACCTGGACATTCTCAGCAATCCTCTATAAAGAAGCCTTGCTAAAAACCAAGCCTATATCAGCAAACATTATGAGACTCACGTGCACAAGCGCAATTTTAATCATTTGTTTGACAGTGATTGGCAAAATAGAAATTTTAACCATTCTACCGTTGAACGCTGTTTTTCTGGCGTGTATGAGCGGAATAATTGGTTTAGGCTTCGGCGACACATTATACATGCACAGCCTAAAACTTATAGGCGTGGCAAGAACCGTCCCAATAACATGTATCTATCCACTCTTCAATCTTTTATGGGCAATTTTCCTTTTAGAAGAACCAGTCACCGCACCAATAGTTTTGGGAGCATTCATAATCGTTTTTGGAATAGCACTCCTAAGCAGTAAAGAGAAGGAAGAAAACACGCAGAAAACGCACAAAGGAAACCTGGGTAAGGGAGTTGCTTCTGCTTTAATTACGGCTTTAATGTGGTCTGTAAGCATAACATTAATGGATATGGCTGTAACACTTCCAGAAACGGACAGCTTAGACAACGCCTTGGCAATCAACACCATAAGAACAATGGCAATCGCAGTTCTACTCTTAGCCACTTCACCAATTACGGACAGAAAATTTGGCTTCTTAAAAATGCAAAGAAAAACATTAGCTATGCTAATCTCCGGCGGCATCATAGCCCTAGGCTTGGGATGGTTCTTCCTCGCATACAGCTTCATATACGCATCAGAAGCCCATGCGGTTCCCATATCTTCCACCACACCATTATTTTCAACATTATCTGCAACAATTTTTCTTCATGAAACTGCCACACCAAAAAATATTGTTGGAGCCATAATGGTTGTCGCAGGAATCTTTCTAATATTTGCCTTTTAAAATTAGTTCGTATGAACTAGTTGAGTGCCACAAAATTTATAAGTGTAAACATAGGATTGTCGGTGTGGGTCTTGGAGACCCAAATTAATGAGATTGAGAAAATTTCTGAGAAAAAACTAAACCTAAGCCTACTCTATGATACAAAAAACAGACAAGAACTGCTTTCAACAAGGGAAATCCACTCGGTTGTGAAGATTGAATCAAAACTTTTGAATGGAGCAAGAAACTACTTTGAAGAACACGGATTTATTGAAGTAACTGTTCCTCACATAACAAAGGCAACTGGCGCTTGTGAAAATATTGCGACAATGTTTCAACTGGATTATTTTGGACAACAGGGATACCTAAGCCAAACAGCACAACTATACCTTGAAGTTTTGACGCCTTTCCTTGAAAAAGTCTGGTGTATTGGACCAAGCTTCAGAGCAGAGCCATTAGCCGATGAACGACACTTAACAGAGTTCACCCTAATCGAGTTGGAGTTTGCTGGCAACTTTCAAGAACTCTTAGCGCATGTGGAAGGAACAATTTGTTCAATGATAAACTGCGCAATCGAGGAATGCGAAAAGGAGCTTCAACTTTTGGATATAAACGTGGAAAGACTTAGAAAAATCAAGAGGCCTTTTGAAAGGATAACCTACACAGAAGCCGTTGGGCTTCTAACAGAATATGGAGTCAAATGGGGCGATGACCTCAAAAGCCACCATGAAAAGACCCTTGTTCAAATGAACGGCAACCAACCACTCTTTGTGACGCATTTTCCAAAACCCATAAAATTCTTCAACATGAGGGAAAACGACGAAAACCCAGAAATCGTCAACAGCGCAGACTTGCTCTTACCGCTTAGCGGAGAAGCTGTAGGAGCAGCAGAAAGAGAATACAGATACGAGAAACTTTATCAAAGACTAATAAATTCAACAATGTTCAAACAGCTGGTTGAAAGAGGCGGAAGCATAGAAGACTTCAAATGGTACCTTGATTTTTACAAGAAAAACAGACCATTACATTCTGGATGCGGCATAGGACTAAACAGAGTAACACAATTTGTGCTTGGAACCAATGACATAAGAGCCACAACAGCTTTCCCGCTAAACAAGGAATCAATCCTATAACACACCCACCTTTTTATATTCTTTAAAAACGGTACAGTTTTATACTTCGCATTGTTTTAAAGGAAGACTTAGCGGATTGGAAGGTCGTAGGGCATGGCTGTATCTCCAAGCATTCGAGAAGTTTTAGCGAGGAGAATTGCTGGAGAAATAATCCTATCAAACAGGCCAGGCGCCACCATGCGGAAATGGCGGGAACTTTTTGCCATTTCACAGACAAGCCTTTCTGATAAGATGGTTATAGCGCCTTCGGTTATTAGCGATTACGAGAGCGGAAGGCGAGAAAGCCCGGGAACAAAGTTTGTTAGGAGGTTTGTTTGGGCTTTATTGAAGATTGATGAGGAACGAGGAAGCCGTTTTATCCGTGAATTTGCAAAGTTGACCAGTTCGCCAAGTGTCGCTATACTTGACCTTAGGGAATTTCCCATACCTGTTCGCGTTGAATACTTATGCAAAGCCATAAAAGGCGAGATAGTCGCATGCGCAAGCACTTTTGTTAAAGAGGTTTATGGGTATACAGTTATTGACGAGAAAAGAGCTATTGAAACCCTTTCAGGTTTGGAGTATTCACAACTTTTCGGCGCCACAACAGAGCGTGCACTTGTTTTTACAAACATTGGAAATGAGAACTCGCCCATGCTGATTGTGCGCTTGAACAATTTGAAGCCACGGGTTGTGGTTTTCCAAGGCGTCAAACCAGATGAACATTCAATAAGACTGGCGGAGTATGACCGTATCCCACTTATATATTCTAGTTTGCCAACTGTTGAGCAGTTAATTAAGTCTTTGAGGAAACTTTATCGCATTGCACTTCGCAGAAAACTTGGAAAACCAGTCCGCCCACCACCAAAAATAAGCGCATAATGAGCGCGGTAGAATGATCAGAGTTGGGTGTTGCGGTTTCCCTACGTCAATGAAAAAATACTATGAAAACTTTAGCCTCGTAGAACTGAACAGCACCTTTTATCAGTATCCCCGCATGGAAACAGTAGAAGGTTGGCGGAAGAAGGCGCCAGAAACTTTCGAGTTCACGGTAAAGGCGCATCAAGACATAAGCCACAAAGAAAAAATGAAAGTCACAGACGCATGTCTTCAAGCTTTTGAAAAAATGAAAAAAATATGCAAAATTTTAAATTCAAAAATACTGCTCATTCAAACGCCCGGCTCTTTCAGACCAGAAAAACTTGGAGATGCAGAAAAATTCTTCAAAAAAGTAAACCGTGAAAGTTTGATTTTGGTTTGGGAGACTCGGGGACCAGCTTGGGAAACTCCAGAAACCTATCAGAAGCTTAAGACGGTTTTAGAAAAGGTTAATGTTTCGCATGTCACTGACCCATTTAGGGTTATGCCAGCCTATGTAAGTGAAATAGCTTATTTTAGGCTTCACGGGTTAGGTGAGCAAATGTATTATTACCAGTATAGTGATGAAGAGTTGCAAAGGTTGAAGGAATCCATTATGCCATACGAGAAGAATGGAAAAGAGGTTTACGTATTATTTAATAATCTTTCCATGTTTGAGGATGCAATACGCTTTAGAGAATATTTGGCTAGGGGAAAGTTTCCAAAAGTTACAAGCTTCACTGGTTTACAATCATTAAGAGAAGTTTTAGCAAAGACCCGTTATCCAATTTCAAAAAGCATGTTGATTAAGAAAGTTGGATGGAGAGTTGTGGAAGTGAAGGAAGGAAAACAGGAAAGGCTTAACACTTTTTTGGCTGACTTGCCTTCTAAAACATACCAAAACGTAGAAGAGCTTCTTAACGAAATAAAATCTATCAGGAAAATTTGATTAATCCTCTTTTTGTAAGTTCACTTTTCAGTTTTTGAAAATCATTGGTTAGTTCTTCTTTGTATTTGGCGCCGTAAAGGGCTGCAGCTGGATGAAACGTTGGAAAAACTGTCATAGGCATGCCCAAAATTGATGCTTCATAGATTTTTCCATGCACCTGCGTTATGCTGATGAAGAATAGATTAGCTTTTGAAAAAATGTAAGCTGTGGAATAATTCCCTAAAGTGACGATAAATTTGGGCTGGATAATTCTAATTTGCCTATCCAAGTAGGGGGTACACGTTTGAATTTCTTTTGGCGCGGGCTCACGGTTTCCAGGCGGTCTACACTTTAAAACATTGCCAATGAAAACATCATCTCTCAAAAAGCCTATACTAGCCAATAAAGTATCAAGAAATTTTCCAGCCGCGCCCACAAAGGGTTTACCTTGAACATCTTCCCAATAACCAGGAGCCTCCCCAACAAACATTATTTCCGCATCTGGATTGCCTTCGCCAGGAACAGCGTTTTTGCGAGTTTTATGTAGCGGACATTTTGTACAGTTTAAGATTTCTGCAGCTATTGTTTCTAACTGGTCTTTTTTGGTAGGCATAATATTGCTGTTCTCCTTTTTGTTTTATAAATCGTGCAAATTTAAATTTGGCGCATTCTAAAAGTAACCATCACAACCAAAAATCCTAGAGAGGGTAATCTCGTATTGGTTTTAAAGCCAAACAAACATGGAAAGGCCTAAAACATAAGTTTCAAAGCTTCTGCGCCTTTCATTCCAGCTTTAACGCCAAACTTTTCAGCTTTACTCGTAACTGCCCTAACTTCAGCGTTTAAGACGTTATTGAAGGTTTTGACGCCACTAACCATAGCTGCTGCTACGCCTAGACGTTCTGCAGCGTCCATGTTCAAAAATCCGCACATAATAAAACCCTTATCTGCTATGATGACCAAAAGCGGCGGCGAATCTGGAAGCTCCACACGCAAACCAAAACAAGTTTTGCCATCAACCTTTAAAGACGCCACATTAATCATAACTCAACACCCTTTTTGCTAAACAAATTTATCTTTACACGCTTAAATAACAATCGCTCCCTAAAATAAACGGCGACAATCATATGCTTACAAAACTTAAAGAAAAAATCCAAAAAATGCTCCTTGCCGAGGCAGAAGCAGCCAACAAAATAGGTTTAACACCTAACATGATAAGCTTAATCGGCATACTCTTGGCTTTCCTCGCAGCCATGGCATATATGCAATGGCAAACAAGCATGCTTTACCTCTTCCTCGCAACAATCCTCCTTCTGCTTTCAGGTTTTTGCGACGCATTAGACGGCGTAATAGCAAGAGCGTATCAGAAGGCAACATCCTTCGGTGGCTTCTTAGACTCTTTATTGGATAGGTATGCTGACGCCATAGTTTATATGGGAATAATTTTGGGCGGATTATGCGACGCCATTTGGGGTTTAATAGCCCTAATAGGCTCTTTACTGGTGAGTTATAGTCGTGCGAGAGCCGAAGCAGCTGGATTAAAAATGGAGTCGATAGGGTTGGCTGAAAGGGCTGAACGCATAATCCTATTGGCTATAACAACCATAATAGCATTCCTTTGGCAAATGCAAACACAAGCAGTAATGAACGCTGGCATAATTTTACTTGCAATCCTCTCAAACCTAACAGTATTGCAGAGAAGTTTGCATGTTTATAAAAAACTAAAACCTTCTGGGACGTAAACGGCTGCGCCTTTCTTCCCGAGCCCTAACCTTCACAATACCGCGATGCACAGCACAAGAAATACAATAATATTTAGTATCAACCCAAGAAGACAGATAGGTTCCCTTCTGACGAAGCTCCTTAGCCAACTGAGGATCAACGATCGAACGTCTACTAGTAACTTTTTTGGCTTTATCTCGGGGAACTAGTTGCCCACACATAGCACACTGAACAACGCCGCTGCTGCCTTTTCCACCCTTTGACCTGCCGCGACTCTTTCTTTTATAAGGCAAATTCTTTCTACTCCTCAGATACTAACAATAATAAAGCGAAGCCACCTTATATATCTGTTCTCAACTTCAAAATCGAAGCAATATTAGCCTTCGCATCAATTTTTGGAATAATCTTTCCAGTTGAAGACGTGAAGAGAGTGGTAACTCCAGGTCCGTGACCAGAGGTGACGCAGTTTGTGTGAACGACTATGCCAACGGATATGGCGCCTTTCTTGTATATTCGCCCGTAAGAGTGGTCTGCGTCAAGGATTGCCACTAAATCGCCAAGCCTCAAATCGTCAAGCCCATACTCCTTCCGAGTGCTTTCATCAAAGAGTTGAATGTCATAATCCCCAGAATATGTTTGGTTTGCCCCCAAACCAGAACCCATTATGGCCGCAGGAATCACATGCGTGACAGGAACTTCCAATTTGTCGCCATTGGGCTTCGGATCTAAAGCTTCAAGAAAACGTGGATCCATATTCATGACTTTCACTTCTGGAAAGTCTAAAAGTTTTAAGCCTACGCCGAAGGCTTTAATGAGAACTTTGTCGCCTAGCATGAGCTTTTCAAGGGTTTCGGGCTGAAAATCAACAAGCACATGCTCTATTCCGCCATGTTTTCCAGTTACAACTCCTTTTGTGCCTTTAGCTTCGCCTCCAACCACAACTGCCTCGTTTCCAACGCATGAAAGCACATTAAAAGCCGTGTTTGCTCCTTGCCCATAGCGTGGGTCGTTCTCTTTATTCTCTAAGCTTACGCCTGGTTCAACATGGTCTGCTTCCCATCCGCAGGCGGGGTCGCCCACACGCACGTTATATGTGATTCCGCCGACTCCTGGCAAAACCATTGGAATTCCTTGGGCGGAAACCCTATAAATGTCTCTTCCATAAACTGGGCTGGCTACTTCGCCTACAACAGATATTTTCACCAATTTTTCAACATTTATTTTTAACGTTTATCATTCCTCCCATGTTAGACGGAACCTTTTGGTAAAACATCTTAATTAGTTTTTCATGTGACACGGCAAGTTTTAAAAGCATGTTGTTTATTTTGAGTTGAGTGAAGCTTAACCTAAAAAGGTGCAAGGTCTATCAGTGGTTGAAAAGAATGGCTGAAATTGGATTAAGGTCGAGGATGCTGGTAAGAGATGTTATGAGTAGCCCAGTTATAACTATAGAAGAAGATGCACCTATCAACAAGGCTGCAGAATTGATGGATAAGCATGGTTTGGGCTGCATAATAGTGACGAACAAGGAAGGAAAACCATTAGGGATAATTACAGAAAGAGATTTAGTTGCCAGAGTTTTAGCCAAAAATGTTAAGCCAGATTCTATCCGAACAAAAGAAGTTATGACTTCACCCTTAATCACCATAGAACCTCATGAAACAATTAATGAAGCAGCGAGAAGAATGAGCCGTTTAAACATAAGAAGGTTGGGAGTCGTTTATAAGGGACAGCTTATTGGGTTGGTTTCGAGCAAAGACATTTTGGCAGTTATGCCCGAACTTGTAGAAACCATCCAGGAACGGGCGCTTATAGAAGGTGAAAACAGAGCCCAAGAAAGCACTGAAGAAGCTTCTCCTCTTGCCGGATACTGTGACCGCTGTGGAGGATGGTCTGAAAACTTGAAAGAGGTTAATGGAGAATTTGTTTGTGAAGATTGTAAGGTGGAGTTAGAAGAAG
>JARYMR010000041.1 GCA_029907045.1 Candidatus Bathyarchaeota archaeon | reverse complement strand
ACCTTTCAAGATCTTTCCTTTTAGGAAATCCACCTTTCACGCCTCTTATGTTGATTGACATAGCCTTTTTTGCTTTAATTTTTGCTTCCCTTGCAACCTTTGCTTATATGAAAGTAACTCAAAAATGACCATGGTTAAATTTATGAATATGAAAAGCGTATTTTCTTTCCTTCAATTCGTTAAAATTTGATTGGAAGGTTAAACTATTGAATGAAGTGAAGGCTATCTTTGAGCCAAAGAACGTTATTCTCATAGGTTCAAGCGTTATTCGGGAAAAAGTTGGAATGACTTCCCCACAGCTTTTTAAAAGCGTCATTTACAATATGAAGAAATTCTTTCGTGGAAAAACCTACATTTTTGATGTGAATGTAAGTTGCAAAACTTTTAGTGAATTGCCCAAAGTTCCTGAGCTTGCTGTGGTTATGCTTCCTCCGAGACAATCAATTGTTATGGCAGAAAAATGTGGGGAAGTTGGCGTAAAAGCCCTAATTATTATCACTGGTGGATACAAGGACGTTCAACGTGAAAAACTTGTCAAAATCAGAGAAATGTATGGCATTAGAATTTTGGGGCCAAACACTATTATGGGCGTCATAAATACTGCCAATGGGTTAAACACAACTTTTGAAAGAAACACTCTGCCAAAAAGAGGAAACATTGCAGTGATATCTCAAAGCGGCGGGGTTGGCGCTTGCATCCTTGACTGGGCTTGCTTCTACAATATTGGGATAAGCAAATTCGCTTTTATGGGAGACAAGATAGATGTGGATGATGTTGACTTGCTGCGATATTTAAGCCAAGATAAACAAACGAAAGTTATATGCTTATATATGGAAGGCGTAAAAAATGGAAAAACTTTCGTTGAAACAGCGAAAAAAATAGTTAAAGAAAAACCAATCCTAGCCTTGAAAGGTGGAATAACAGAAGAATCAGCACACAGAGCCAAATCCCACACGGCATCAATGGCTGGAAAAGACGAAATTTTTGACGCAGCTCTCAAAAAGGCTGGCATAATCCGCTTTGAAAATGTAGAAGAATTGATGGATGCAGCCATAGCCCTTTCTAAGCAACCACCAATGCGCGGAGACAATGTGGCTATAGTGAGCAACGTGGGCGGACCAGCAATTTTGGCTGCCGATGCCGTTGCAAGAAATAATCTTAAATTGGCAGCTTTGACGGAAGAGACGAAAAGAAAAATTGAGCGCTCTTATCTGGGCGTAGATGCGACAAACCCCATGGATATAATAGCTGATGCAAGAGCCGACAGGTATGAGAAAGTTTTGGAGCTTGTGCTTGCAGACAAGACTGTGGACGGCGTCTTAATAATAAATATGCTTAAATCTTGCTTTTTTGAACCCAAAGACTCCAAAATAATCCCAAAAGTAGCGAAGAAATATCCGAATAAACCTGTTGTGGATGTCCCAGCAGGCGGAGAAGATTTCGCTTTAGTTTTTAAGGTTTTGAGAAACTCGAATATTCCTCTGTATAATTTGCCTGAAAAGGCTGCTAAAGCCCTAAAGGTTTTGAGAGAGTATGGCAAAATAATGGAAAAGCATTAACTATATTTTGTAGACTATAGATTCTATTTTTGGTTACGCTTATTCCTTAAGGTGAAAATTTGGTTCAAAACTCAAAACTGTTTGGCGAAATTCTTGATTTTTGCAGACATGTTGCTGAGAGTAATCAGATAATTGCTGCTTGCATTTTTGGGGATTATGCTTTAGGATTGTGTGATGAGAAGGGGTTAGTAGAAGTTTTGCTGATCGTTCATGGTTTTCAGCCTAAGCTAATGAATTATTTGAAAGTTTTTGGAAAAAGAAGTATTGTTGTTTTGGCTGTTGACCAAGGAGTTTTTGAAATGGATGTAGAGCGGGGATTTTTAGGTGAAGCTTTTGCAAGTGGGCTTCTTTTTCCATACATTGCCTTAGTTAACGAAGATTACCTCCGCTTTCAGGAGGTTAAGTTGAAGAAGCGCTTAATTCTTGAGCTTTTAGAGAATCTTGTCTTGGCTTTTCCAGAACTTTCCTACCAGTTTCACATAAAGCCAGAATATTTTCTTTATGAAACCCTTTTAACTAGGGCTCGCCTTTTTCCACCAATGCTTTATAATGTTTTAAATTTTATGCGGAAGGATGTTAAAAAGAAGAATGTGGAGAATTCTTTGAAAGGATACTTAGAAGCATTAAAGAGTTTGGAAGGTGAAAATGTAATCGATTTTTCAGATGGTTACGTGAAAATTTGCAAAGAGTTTGTGGATAAAGCCAAAAGCCGAAAAGTTCGCTTCACAAGCCTCTTTAAAACTGCTCAAAGGGCTTTGTTCACTTCTTTGCTTGGAATTTTTCCGAAAACATTAGGCTTTCTTTTGCAAAACAGAGAAGCGTTCTTCAAAATTCAGAGGTTTTCCAAAGAAAATTCAAAAACTGTTCACGAGATTGAGGAGCCTCAAAAATACTTGTATGTTCCTACCGCAAGCGGTCTTATTCCCTTGACGAGCAAAGTTGATGTTGAAACCTTTGCTAGAAAGGTGCTTTGTGCGGGTGAAGATGCGAAGGTTGAGGTTGAGGAGATTGGGGGTGTTTTGAATGATGTTTATTTGGTTAGGGCTTCTGGCGATAACGCGGAAAGGAAGGTTATTGTTAAAAGTTTTAGAGATTGGTCAAGTTTTAAGTGGTTTCCTCTAACTTTATGGACTTTTGGGACAAGAACCTTCGCCGTTTCGGGATTGTCAAGGTTGGAGAGGGAGTGCGCTATAAGCCAACTTTTACTTTCTAAGGGTTTTGCTGTTCCAAAGATTTTTCACGTAAGCCATGGTGAACGTTTAATTTTTATGGAGTATGTTGAAGGCGAAAGCCTAAACAAAGTTGTAAAGAGAATTTTAGCTTCAAAATTTGTTAGTGATGTGGAAAAGGATTTGGAAGTTGTAAGGCGGGTTGGCGGGGAATTCGCTAAAATTCATGCTTTAGGTGTTGCTTTGGGCGACACTAAACCAGAAAACATCCTTATTGGGAAGAATGGGGCGATTTACTTCTTAGATTTTGAGCAGGCTTCGCGGAATGGCGACAAGGTTTGGGATGTGGCTGAGTTCCTTTATTATGCTGGACATTATGCCTCACCCTTTACGGGTGTTCGTCCAGTCCAGCTTATTGCAGAGGCTTTTATTGAGGGTTATTTGGGGGCTGGCGGCGATACTAAAATTGTTAAGGATGCTGGGAAGCCTAAATATACGAAGGTTTTTAGCGTTTTTACGCTTCCCCACGTAATGTTTGTTATTTCTAATATTTGTAGAAAAGCTGATAAAATGAAAAAGGGATGAGTCATGGTTAAGGATGAAACAACCCTAACCTTTTACGGCGGAGTAAAGGAGGTTGGCGGAAACAAAATCCTCTTGAAAGATAGAGATACAAAAGTTTTCTTTGATTTTGGCATGTCCTTCTCCATGAAGAGACAATTTTATTCTCCGCCTTTCCTCTCGCCTAAAAGCGAAAAAAGTCTTCAAGCCTTGGGGATTTTGCCAAAAATTGACGGCATATACAAGTTTGATAAGAAAGCGCCTGAAATAGATGCAGTTTTCATTTCTCATGGGCATATGGACCATTCAGCCTACTTATCCTTTATAAAACGTGAAATTCCAGTTTACTGCGGCGAAACAACAAAAATCATTTTGGAAGCCATGGGCGAAATGCGCAGAACAGATTTAGAGTTTAACGTTGAAGGCATAAAATTTGAAGCGTTCAGAACTGGACATAAAATATGTGTTGGTGGTTTGGAAATTTTGCCAATTCACGTTGACCATTCAGTTCCAGGCGCCTACGGCTTTATCATTCAAACTTCGTGTGGCGTTGTTGTTTACACTGGAGACTTTCGGATGCACGGTGCAAAACCCGAAATGACTGAGGAGTTTGTTAATAAAGTGAAAGAAAATGAGCCTGTGGCTGTTGTTTCTGAAGCCACAAACATGACTGGTGCATCCGTCTCTTCAGAAGACGAAGTGGAAGGCAAGTTGAATGACATTGTTCAGCAAGCTGATGGTGTTGTGTTGGCTGATTTTGCTTCCACGGATGTGGATAGGCTTAATTCTTTCTATCGAGTTGCCAAGAAAACTGGACGATGCCTTACCGTTTCACTGAGGCAAGCCTACCTCATCGAAGCATTGCAAAAGGATAAACATTTGGAGCTTCCAGATTTAAGTGATGAAAGTATTTTGATTTTTCGAAAGTCGAAGAAGAAATATGAAAAATGGGAAACCAACATAGTTGAAAAGTATAAGGGCAAGATTGTTGACGCTTTCGAAGTTTCGAAGCAACAATGCAAAGCCATATTAGCCATGTCCCTATACGATTTTGAAGAACTTGTGGAAATCCAACCAGAGCCCGGAAGTTTCTATATCCTTTCCGCTTCTGAACCCTTCAATGAAGAGATGGAAATAGACTTTGAAAGACTCCTAAACTGGCTTAGGCATTATGGGTTACCACAGTATCATGTGCATGTTTCAGGACACATAATGCCCCTCCAACTAAAAAAGGCATTAAGAGAAATAAACGCAGCAAAAATCTTTCCAGTACACACCGAAAATGCAGAATTATTCGCCAAATTCATGCGAGACCTAAAAAGCAAAACCATAATCGCCGAAAAAGGCAAAAAATACAAAATTTAAAGCCTAAATTAGATACCCCATCTAGGTTTTTCTTACCCTCTTCCCCTAGCCTCTTTGCCACCGAAAGGTTGCAAATCTGCGCATTTGACCAGTTGTGGACTTTGCTAAATCTAGAGGGGGAGGGGTAGGGAAAATAAAGCCGTTTATGGCGCATTTTCGGACAAAATGAAAAGTTATACCTTGAATCCTAAAGTTTAATCTTTAGGTTTTGTTGTGTGTTTGGATTCATAACCTATAAGTTAACGTATAGACTCTTGATATTCACGATAAGCCATGAAGGTCAACCGCCAAATACTAATGCTCATCCATACTTTAGGCTTAAGCTGCCTAGGAGGAGCCATATTCCTCCAAATCCTAGTCTTCACGGATATTCTTCAACATGGCTATTTTATGGCGGTTGAAAACAATCCAGCCATCCTCTCCCTCGAAATAATTTTAACAGCCTTCGCCCTAATCTACTTCATATACATATACCAGCGCCTAATCCGTTCAATAAAATAGCAGCTTTTAGTGTTCGGAATCGTTAGAAATTGTTAAATAAACTTTAGGGCTAAATCAACCCATTGTTCTTAGAAGGTGAAACCTTGAAAAAACTAAAAGTTATGGCAATTCTTAAAATGCTAATCTTAACGGTCGCAATTCTTAATCAGGCAAAAGCCCAAACTCCAGATGGTATGTGCACTTTCTTTTACAAAAATTATGCTGGAATCACAATAAGGGTTGATGCAACAAACAAAACTGACCCAAATGAAAACTTAACAGTCCGACTTTGGTTAAATTGCACAGATGGCGCTAACATCGTTCACATAGAATATCTAAACATTACCGTCTATGGCTTCATAGAGGGCGAGCAGAAAATTCCACTAAATGACACTTCCATATTCAAAGATGAATCGTTATACTTTAACCAAACACGCGAGTATGAAATTACTGTCCATGTACCTCCTAAAATTTGGGGAGTGGCATATGTAGAAATTATTTTGAAATATTCCATTCAAGAAGATTCATTCCAAAAAACCGAGGGCTTCTCAATAACAGCAATAAGGAATGTTGAATTTGAGGAACTCAAAGACGAATATAGACAATTAAATGATACCTTTACGCAGTTAAACCAGACCTACTGGGAACTAATGAAAAATTACACCGAACTTGAAGGAAGATTGGGTGAGCTTAACACTACAAGGGTTGCTGTTGGAGTTTTAGCCATAATAGCCTTCTTCTTCGTCATAACCACATTATATTTGGCAATGCGAAAACCAAAACAGTACTGGTAAAATCTCTCCCTTTCTCTATTTCATCTTATGCAGGTTTTGGGCTGCAATAAAAGTTAAACCTCTTTCTGTTAGGGCGCGGGCTGTTCTGTTTACGGCCTCATGCTTGTCCAAGTAGTTGCTTAAGAGTTTTGGCATAAGCCCCTTGGCGATTATATCTTTCTTTGGAATGAAGTAATCAAGCAGGTCTGATGGTTTTTCTCTGCTCTTTTCAGTTTCTGGAATTCCCCCTTCATGTTTTGCGCTAATATTTTTCACATGATCCGCAATTTCTAAGAGTTCATTGAGGCGGTCGTAGGGCTGCCTAACAATGCTTTTGTAGGCTTCTGTTATGTGATGTTCGATGCGTACAATGTCTTCAAAGTTGAAGGCTTTTCTGATGTATGCGGAAAGCTCAATGGTTTCATTATTCACAGAATTTGAAAGGTTAAAACCAATAAGGGGCGTTCTGCCATCTTCCCTGCTGAAAAGTTTTGCAGTCATCAAAGTCCAGAGTATAGAGTAAGGGTTATCGTTTCCAAGAAAAACCGAAATTTTAAATTCTATGTCTATTCCAAGCTTGAAAAGCCAATATCCCAAAAGCACAGTTCCAGAATTCACGTTTAAAACTTGTTTAACGCCATATTCAGTATAATAATGGAGAAACTCCTCAACCCACTTCAAAGAATAATGATTCGGCACACCAACACCGCCAAAATAACCAGTTATTGTTTCCGGACCGCCAAGATGAATGTTTATTGGTGCGCCATCTAGCCCCAGCATTGTTCCCTTCGTGTCTAAGGTTTGCACGTAAGAGGCGCCTATAACCTGCATAGCAGCAGCAAAAGCCAAAATGTCATCATCCTCCACCTGCTCCTTCATGTTGCGAACCCGAATGTAGCGGGCTGGCATCAACTGTTGTTTTTCAATGGCTCTTTTTGCCTCTTCAATAAGCCATGGGAAAAAGTTGGAGGCGCTAATTTCTAATGTGACGGCGAAGCTTTCGTCAAACTTCATGGAATCCGCCTTCTTCCCCGAAATTTTTCTGCGGTAGGCGGGTATGCTAATGAAGGCTTCAGCGTCCCGCTGCTTAATTAGCCATTCAATGTCCTTCAAGAATGGAGACTTTTTCTCTTCAAGCCTTTTTAACAAGTTTTCGAGTTTACGGTTTTCTTCAGCCTTGCGGTTAATTTCTTCGACGCCACCATATTTATCAATAATCTCTAATAGCCTATTCACGAGAGAATTATCTTTTTTCAGAAGGAAATCGTTAATTTCCTTCAAATTCGCCTCTTTGATCTTCAGCTTTTCCCTAAGAGCATCCAAAAAGGTTCCTCCAAGTAATGAGCTTATTTTATTTGCAGTTAATTTAAACGTTTTCGGTATTTCTCAACCCTTTTTGACTCCTTTTGGAAAAGCCTTCTTCATATCATCAAAAAACTTGTCCATCTGCCCATACATCCCATAAAGTTTTAGACATGGAAAATCTTGGCAGAAGGTGCAAAGTTTTAAACCCTTACCTTTTGCGCAATCCCTAATTTCGCATTTTTCCCTAGCCCAACAGCCTTTACAAGTGAACTCTTTTGAACCAACAACGTAAAAGGGACACCAACCACAGTATAAACCGCAAGGTCCAATCAAATTTTGTTCAACCATAATTGCATACTCCTATGCCTTTGTTCTTTTCAACCTCTTTATATAAAGGTATGCGGCTAAACCAGCCTTCACACCATCACCTATACAAGAAGTCAGATTGAATCCTCCGCCGCAAGTGCAGTCGCCGGCTGCGAAAACTCCTTCAACATTGGTTTGTTGTCGACTGTCAACTATTATGCCGCCTTGCCTATGGGTTTTTACTCCTATCTTCTCTACGTTGAGGGCTGATGGTTCTCTTCCTAAACTGATGAAAATTCCATCTGCTTGTAAACTCTTTTTCTCACCAGTTTTTACGTCGGATATTATTACATTGTTAAAGAATTCTCCGCGCTCAATTGCCTCAATTTTGCATCCCTCTATTATCTGCGCACCTTTTCTTTTCAGCTCTCCAACAAGGGAGCTTTCTGCTTTTAGCTTTTCAGAATTCGTAACTAAAGTTATATTACGCGCTATCTGTGTTAGGACAAGCGCTTCTTGCACGGCTTCATTTTCTGAGCCCACAACCACTACTTGACCATCCTTAAAGAACATACCATCGCAAACTGCACAGTATGAGACGCCTCGCCCAAGCCAGCTTTCGCCTGGAACATTCAAAAATTTGCATCTGGGACCTGTGGTTATGATTAACGCATCGCAAGAATATTCTTTTTCCAAAGTTTTCACAATTTTCTTTTCTCTTATTTCTAAATCTGTTACTCTTTCTCTAACATGGATTTCAACTCCATGCCTTTTAGCTTCCTCAACCATATTTTGAATAAGCTCTGATCCCGATAATGTCCAAAGAAAACTACGTCTAGGGTAGCTCCAAAGCTGAGGAGGTTTCTCAGCTTCTAAAACCAGGGTTTTAAGCCTCCAAGCACCAGTGAATAACGCTGCTGAAACACCGGCAAAACCAGCCCCAACAACAATGACATCGTAATCTTCCAAATTTTACAACTCCGTCTTCAAACTTTATTTCAAAGCTTAAATGATATAAAATCTATGCTTAACTAAAGGATAGGAGACGCAAATAATGTTTAAGCCTGAAGGAATACTGCCAGCTTTAGTTACTCCTTTCACGGATAATGGAAAAGCCATTGACGAGGAAAGACTTCGCGCTTTGGTTAGGTGTTGTGTTGAGTTGGGGGTTCATGGAGTTGTTCCATGTGGGACAACAGGCGAATTTGTCAATTTAACAACTGAAGAAAAGAAGCGTGTCATAGAAACTGTTATTGACGAGGTTAATGGAAAAGTTCCAGTTATTGCTGGGACAGGTGCAAGCGGAACAGATCAAGCCTTGGAAATGACAAAATATGCGAAGGATGTGGGGTGTGATGCTGCTTTAATTGTTACGCCTTTCTATTTGAAGCCAACAGACCGCGGCATATACGAGCATTATGACACAATTGCAAGCAAGGTGGACTTGCCAATAATTTTGTACAATATTCCGCAATGTACAGGCGTGGAATTGACATGGCAGATGGTTGAAGACTTGGCTCAAATCCCAAACATTGTGGGCTTGAAAGATAGCAGCGGACAGTTACGTTATATTCTGGCTGTTTTGGAGAAAGTAAGAGACAAAATCAACGTTTTATGCGGACACGACGAAGTTGTGGTAGCAGCATTAGCCGCTGGGTGCTCTGGCGCTATATTGGCAAGTGCCAATGTCATACCAGACATTTGGGTTCAAATTTACAATCATGTGAAAAATGGCGAATTGCAAAAAGCTCGTGAACTCCAATATAAAGTGCAGAAAATAGCCAGAATAATAGCCGCAAGCGGACCCGTAGGCACAAAAGAAGCATTAAACATGATGAAAATCAAAGTTGGACCAGTTAGAAAGCCGCTGAGCGTGGGCGGAGAATTAACCTACGAAGCAAGAGAAGAATTGCGCTTAGACTTGGAAAAAATTGGCAAAATAATACCAAAACCAATAACATTTGAAATCGAAGAAAAGCCCATAGAAGAGCGGTTTATGGCTATAAACATAACCCCAGAAACCATAAGAGACTTCAAATTACGTGTAGGCGAAGCCTTAGCTGGATATGGCGCAGAAGTTGCCCACATAGACCTAATCATAGGCAGAAATGATGGTCCAGTAGCTGAGGCTTTTGCAAAGGCTAAGGCTATACCCACGCCTGGACATGAGCCTTTGCTGGCGATTTTGGAGCCAAACTTGACAGTTAAGCCCGTAACCCTCATAGTGCCAACGGTTACGATTACGAGTATGCGTCAAGCCAGCATGGTTTATGGACCAGCCCAAACTGCAGTGGCCAAAGCAGTTGTGGACAGTGTTGCGGACGGCACACTTCCAAAGGAGGCTGTTGAAGACCTAATTATTATTGCAAACGTTTTTGTTCATCCAACAGCCGTGGATAGGCAAAGGGTTTACATAAATAATTATAAGGCTATGCGCCACGCCATTCGCAAAGCCATAGAGGGCAGACCAAACATTGAAGAGCTAATAGAAAACAAAGACCGTTCGAAACACCCGTTTAAATATACGCCATAGTGACCACAATTGTCAAACCAAAAAATAAGGGAAGACGACTACATCCTCCTATACCTAAGCCAAAGAAAAACCTATCTTGTTAAAGCGGAAGCTGGAAAAAACTTCCACACTCATAAGGGATTTGTAAAGTTTGACGATTTAATTGGAAAGGAATATGGCTCTACTGTTTTGAGCAATTTAGGCTTCGAATTTAAAGCATTAAAACCACTTTTGCGCGATTTCATTATGAAATCTGCACGGAAAACTCAGATAACCTACCCAAAAGACATAGCCCTAATAGTAATGTTCAGTGGAATTGGACCGGGAAGTCAAGTGGTGGAGGCTGGAACTGGCACCGGCGCCTTAACAACAGCCCTCGCCCATTATGTTAAGCCAGAAGGGAAAGTTTACAGTTATGAAGTCAGAGAAGAATTTCAGAAAACGGCAGAGAAAAATCTGAAACGAGCGGGGTTAATTGATTTTGTGGAATTAAAAAGTAAGGATATAACTTTGGGAATTGACGAAAGCAACGTGGACGCAGTCGTATTAGATTTGGCAACTCCATGGCTTGTAATCTCCCACGCTTATAATGCACTAAAATCATGCGGAACAATAGTCTCCTTCAGTCCCACAATAGATCAAGTGGTCAAAACTGTTGAAGCCCTAAAGGAGAATGGTTTCGTGGATATGGAAACTGTTGAATGTTTAATGCGTGGAATGCAGGTTGAACGTGGGAAAACGCGACCACAAACGCTAATGACTGCACACACTGGTTATGTGACATTTGCCCGAAAGGCACTGAAGTAGTGAAAAGGCATTTATGCACTCGCCCTTATAATCTGAACTTCCAAGGTGGTGAAAATGGCAAAATTTTCCATAAGTGAAGCTGAATATAAACGCCGAATAAAACATGTGAGAAAAATTTTAGCAAGGCGAAAACTTGACGCCCTATATTTAACGAACACAACAAGCATATTCTATCTAACGGGTTATTCTTTTTTAGCCACGGAACGCCCAGCAGCCCTAATCATACCCGCTGATGGCAAAATTACTTTCATGGGACCATTGCTTGAGAGGGACCATGTCCCATTAAAAACAAAAATTATTGAAGAAGTGAAGACCTATTTGGATTATCCCGGCGAAAAACACCCAATAGACTATTTTGCAGATT
>JARYMR010000040.1 GCA_029907045.1 Candidatus Bathyarchaeota archaeon | reverse complement strand
CAATAAAGTAGCGGGGTGGGGTAGCCAGGATTAACCCGCTGGGCTCATAACCCAGAGATCGGTCGTTCAAATCGACCCCCCGCTACTATATTTCCTTTTTAATATACACTGGAATACTGCAGTTTGTTATGGTGAGTATTTTCCGTAGTTCCGGATTATTAAGACTAGATCTTTGATGTCGACTTTGCCATCACAGTTTATGTCCGCATTGGAGTTCCACTGTGGATGCCCTGGATATGAGCCGTAGGCTTTAATGAGTAAGACTAAGTCCTTTATGTCAACCTTCCCATTGCCATCAATATCGCCAAGAATCAAGACTAAAGCTGTACCATCAATTAATTCATGAGGAATAGTGTTAATCTCAGAGTTAATTAAATTGGTATCATAGAGATGCCCAAATATGCGGCTTTAAAAGTTATTGTCACTAACGGAAAACTTCCAGAAAGACCTGGCTCACCAGGAAGAAGCGAGCCACTTACTTGTACATAACCTTCGGCGTCGTTTATTATAATTGGACCTTCATTAAAGGGTGGTAAGACAATAAGAGTTAAGGCATCCAAAACTGTTGTGTTATAGCCCAAACAAAATTCAAAGGCGAAAAGGTCAAAAACGTCTTTAACTGTTACGTTTATAGAAAAAATATTTCCCTCAAAAACCACTGTTGCAGAAGGATTCACATATAAAATTGTTTCAGGGATCGCCTTAAGTTCGGCATCAAATGCTAACAATGACGTGCCAATTAACAACAATATCAATATTATTCTAAAAACTGTTCTCTTCATCTCCTTTCCTAATAATTGTTTTTCTGAGCTGATTTAAAAATTTTTCTTGTCGGCTTATGGTATTACCTAATTTTATCCTAATAAGAAACTAAAAAAGTATAATAGTTAGAATGAAGTAATCATTTATTGACATTCAAATGGGTTTTCATTTGATTTCAAGTTAATGATTAAAATTTTGTTTTTTACTTAGCCCTCAACTTAGCAGTATTACCCATGTTATTGTTCTTCAATTTTAATATGCTTCAATCATACTCTTTAATAATTTCCTACGAGGGTGCTTGCACATTTATCCTAGGTTTGCTCTTAATTTTTCAATCTTTATTCTCTACAATAGAAAGAGAAGATCATGAATATGTGGGAGACGGCTTCTGGAAATACCAACAAAAAACGATTAGTCTATCGAAGGATAATAGAAGGGTTAATCTAAAAAGGGGAATAAGCATGGTGATTACAAGCTTATTGCTGTTCACAATTTCATCGATAATTAACTATTTTTTGTCATATTTATGCAGATCTAGAAATAGAACTATTTGAGTAGAAGATTAAAATTTAATCCCTTAAAACCTGTTAAAAGAGAAAAAGAACGGTTTAGTTGAATGATATGTGGAAGGCGTGAATCCTTTTCATTTCTGAGATATTTCGCAAACGAATAGTGCTTGTTCATGTTCCACTGAAAAGTTTTAAACAGAAAAAAGAGGGGAGTTTAAAGAGTTTTAATTGGGAAGTAATCCTTTGCATCTTGGGGATTTTTTGGCAAGGTTTGCGAATCCGCCAATGTACCATGTGTCAAAATCTGTGTCGTATAACCAGACCACAGCCACTCCGTAGACTGGTGATTTAACCGTTGCCATGAACTGTAAGTTTATTAGTGGCGAAGACCAGAGGGGTGTTGCGTCCGCAAAGTACACGATTTCTAAGTAGTAATATTCTGTCTTGTCAAATAATACCTGGTATCCGTCTACAAATATTGTATATTCTCCTGGTCCAGCCGTGAGCGTTGTTACTTCTGGAGATGCAAGGGTTGCTCCGTCCACGTTTAGTGAACCATCTGGATTGATTATTATTAGGTCTAGGTCGCTTGGTGCCCACATTGCCCAGCTGCGATACCAGTAGAGGAATACAAATGCAAATCCATTTGCATCATTAATTTTGAAGGTGTATACGTCTGTTTCGCCTTGCTTGACTGTTCCGAAATATCCTTCAATCTTTCCTGGATAGACTTCTACTTGGGCTGTTGTTGGAACTCCACTGTTGTAGAGTATCACCCTTTTGTCGACGCTGGAGACCCATACCTCGGTTACTTCAATTGTCAATTTGCCTACAATCACTGGGTTGTAGCTTGAAAAGTCGCCTGCAAGCACAAGCCTAATTACGCCGGGCTCGGATGGAGCGTTGAAAGTTAGTAGGATTTCGCCGTCACCGCTAAAGTAGAGTCCATGGAACAAGTAGCCGCCTATCGTTGGTCTTGCTCCACCTCTCCATACTTTGCTTAGGTATATTACTCCAGCGTCGCCCCATAGTGGGTTTTGTTCTCCAGGGTCAGCTAAGACAACATCTGAAAGCGTAATTTTTATTGAGTCAACTTCGGTTGTTGTCCAGAATGCAAAGTACTGGTATTTGGCTGGTTCCAATACTATGTTGTAGAAAGTTGCCTTTCCATGACAGAGGCATGTTAAATCTATTGGTGGGAACCAAAAGTCGCCAATGTGGTGTGGCCATGTTGTTGGAAGTGTTCCGAAACTGCCTGACTTGATAACCTCTAGCGAGTTTGGCACATTAACGTAGCCTGCGCCTTGCTCGTATGCGGTAAAGCCTGGAATCGGCACTGCACCATCTATAATGGCTTGTTTAATCTCTTTGGGTCCGTACGATAATCCGTTAGCTTCTATGTATGAGTTGAGTAATGCAGCAACTCCCGAAACTTGAGGAGTCGAGAAGGATACACCACTACCTATCCTAATGTAACCATCTGAATGCGGCCCAAGGAAGCAAACTGAGCCAGTGGCAACAACATCAGGCTTTAGCCTTCCATCCGCCGTGGGTCCTCTACCGCTAAAGTCTGCTATTGAAATGTAGTCATGAGGATACCAAAGATCATCGCCCAATCCATTTCCAGCCGGTTGCCCATAATAAGCCCAGAGGTATATGTCACCGTATACCCATTCGTGGATTGGATCCATTGCTGCGCCCACGGTTATTGCTGTTTTTGCGCTTCCTGGTGTGCCTACTTCTAGTTGGGCAGGTCCAGCGTTACTTGAACCAGTCACTACGGTTATGCCTGCCTCTGTGGCGGCGTCAACTAGGAGGTCTTCTGGTTCTTCTCCATCCGCAAAAACTACTCCGCCAAGGCTCATGCTAATAACGTCTACGTCCAGAGTTCCGTTAACTTTCATTTGTATTGCTATATCTATTGCTTGCATTATTATTGAGGATGAAACTCCAGCACCAGTGTGTGGAAACGTTTTTATGGCATATATTGAGGCTGCAGGCGCTATTCCAAAGCAGTAAGTGTAAACGTATCCGCTGGCGTCTTTCCATGTTCCATATGGGTCATAGTTGTAAATTGCTTCTCCCCATGGGTGTCCAGGCCTAAATCTGTATAGCGCGTGGGCTGCAAGCAGGTGGGCGCATGCTGTTCCGTGGTAATGGTTCGTTGCGGCGTTCCATCCTTCGTAGGGTGTTCCCACATCTGGGCTTATGTCAATTCCGCCAATCACATTCCCAACAAGCAAAGGGGAAGCTGACCAAACACCAGTATCAATAATAACAACTGTGCTGCCAGCGCCAGTGGTCTCACCCCAAACATCACTTGCGCCTGTTAGCTCAGTGTTTGTGTAGATTCCAGGTTCAACAGAGGTTATATCTTCTATTGCGATTGGTTCAACTTCGACATCTGAAATCTCATAAGCCAGAACTGGTTCGCCTGTGACAGGGTCACGTGGAATAGCATACTTTAAGCTCTCGGTTATTGCACCGCTGTAGTACAATTCTCTCAAGGAGTCCTTGTAGATGCGTACTACGTGAGTATTTGAGGTGAGCTGCAGAAGGCTGTGGGTAGGAACAGATGCGGCTAATGCCTCAACACTCTTATAAGTCAGTGAAACTTCTCCGCCAAGCTCTTCAATCGCCGATGCTACTTGCGAATTATCTGTTGTCTGAACAATCACATTCAACTGTTCTGGAGGTGATTCTTTCAAAGCTTCAATAACACTTGTCGCCAACTTCTGAACTGCTGAGGCAGCACTATTGCTTGCAGAATTTACTGCAAAAGGTGCAGCAGTTGCAAACATAGCTGTAATGAATATCACTGAAAGTAGGAGTCCTTGAACACTTCTTCCTTTAAAGTACAAGTACGAATTCATTTAGAACTTCTCCTCTCCTTTATTTCAGCACATAATAAATATACTTAAAGCAAATAATAATTTTATGGAATTTTCTTCTATTAAAGTAAAAATAGAAAATTTTGCTGTAATTACTTGAAATGGGTGTCACTTGTAAGTTGAAGACCTTTTAAAGCCTCTTGTTCTAAAAATATTGTGTTTCCGTTTATTGTAACCATTTCCGCCTCAACTAAGGACTGCCAAAGTTTCGCCTCTATGATTTTTTCTCTAAGTTGTTGCTTGACTTCTCTAAGCAGCTTAGCCTTTTCATTTTTGGACATTTTTGAAATGTCGATTTTTTGGATTTTTTGTTTTTTGTGTTCATTTTTATTCCTCTGATACTTTTTATCGTGAATCTTAATAAATGGTTTCTTTCATGAAACGACACATATCAAAAAAAGACATATTCTCCTATGCTTTGTTGGGAAAGAAAATTATAATAGCTAATATTTTACATGGTTACATTGTAAAAAGGGGTATGGCATGCGTTTAGACGCTATTGAAAACGCTTTCTTTTCGGTCAGTATAAACCCTTTACTCAAATCTCTAATAAACCGGTTTGACAAAGAATGCCCCACAGACGGTAGTTTACTTCTAAACTCTTTAAAGGATTTTTTGGGTGAACCGGTCTCGCTTTGTTCTTCTTGCCAGCACATAAGCCATAAAATAGCCATTCCATTCTATGAATTGGGAAGTCGTTTCTTGCGGGCAGACAAGAATTTTATGCGTAACCAATTTTTGAATAAGCAATATGGCGAGGCTTGGCTTAGAGGCTTCGGCTTAATGATGAAGGGCATTGAAAAGTATGGTGTACGGATACCCTTTACACCTGCTGGCCCCTTTGAAATCGTTTGGAATTTTACTTATCAATGCAATTTGAGATGTAAGCACTGTTATGAAAATGCTGGTGGCGCAAAACGTCCAGAATTATCAACAGAAGAAGCCAAACAAGTACTAGACATTCTCTCAAAAATTGCGGGTATAGGTTTGCCAGCCCTATCCTTCAGCGGAGGCGAACCCCTCGCCCGAAAGGATTTCTTCGAACTTGCAGCCTACGCCAAAAAACGCATAGGATATGTAAGCCTAGCATCCAACGGAACCCTCATAACTAAGGATAATGCGAAAAAGATTAAGGATGCTGGAATAGATTATGCAGAAATAAGCATAGATGGCGCCACACCAAGCGTGCATGACCAGTTTAGGGGAATACCAGGCGCTTTTGAAAGAGCCATGGAAGGCGTTAAAAATTGTGTAGAAGCGGGCATAGACACGTGTATTGCAACAACCATACATAGAGATAACCTCTCTGAACTCGGCAAAGTGATAGAATTATCGAGGCAGTTAGGCGTAAGATTCATGCACTTTAACTATATCCCAACTGGAAGGGCGAAGGCTTATGTTGAATTAGACTTAACTCCAGATGAAAGGCTTCATGTGCTTGAAACAATCGGAAAAGAAATAATTGATCTGTACTTGCAAGCGAAAGAGAAAGAACTGAAACTTGGAAAATCAAATGTAAAAGTTGACAGGTTTTTCAGCACGTGCCCCCAATACGCCAGCGTAACAAAAGAACTTTCAAAACAGTTTGGCGAAAAATTCATGGTTGAAGCCCATTACGCAGCAAAGAAGGGCGTGGAAAGCGTTGCAAACTTTCTGGGCGGATGCGGAGCTGGGCGCTTATACTGTTGTCTTGAGCCAAACGGTGACATGAAACCATGCGTCTTCTTCCCCACAAACAAGAACACAATTTTAGGCAACATACTAAAAGACAATTTTGAAGAGATATGGGATAAGCACCCGCTTTTATGGAAACTGCGCATAAGAGAAAACCTTGAAGACTATATTGTCGATGAGAAAAAAGTTGGCTGCGGAAGCTGCCCAGACAAATATATATGTGGAGGCTGCCGAGCAAGAGCTTACAGCTATTTCGATGGAAAAGTGACTACACCAGATATTGGATGCATCCACAACAAGCCTTTATGGGAAAAAATGGTTGGAAATAAAAGGTAATTTAGTGTTAAGCTTTTCCTTTCTCCTCTTTGCCGAAGTACCTTGTCCATTTAAGTTTTCGTGTGTCCCGCCCAAATTTTAAGGAGCTTTTTCTACATTTGCTTGAACAAAACCACAAAGTTGACCCATCATTTCTAACGTACATTATTCCAGTTCCCGCTGGGAATTCGTTGCCGCAAAAGGAACATTTTCTTGGTTTAGGCAAAACAATCCCCTCTTGGCGATTTTGGATTTAATTATCTGGTGATTTTCTTTGCTTCTCTTTCTGTTTCTCTGAGCATTAGTATGTCTTGAACCCGCACTGGTCCCTTAACATTTCGTGTTATTATGCGTCCCTTGTCTTTTCCCTCTAGGATGCGCACTCTAACTTGGGTAATTTCGCCTGTTACACCCGTGCGTCCGATGATTTGAATAACTTCTGCTGGAGTTATTTCCTCCGCAGCTTCCTTTTCCTCTTTGCTCATTACTTGGCTCCTCTTTTCAAAGTTTCAATCCTTGTAATTATCTCTTTAACTAATCCTGCAGCATCTCCTTCCTTAACTATGCATGCTGAAGCGGCTGAAACATCTATGCCTATGGCGTTGCCTATTTTCTCCTTGCTGGGAACAAAAACGTATGGAATTTTTCTTTCTTCGCATAATAGTGGCAAATGAGCTACGACTTCTGGTGGGTCAACATCTTCTGCTATCACAACAAGTTTTGCTTGGGCTCTTTCAACAGCCTTCGTGGTTTCATTTGTTCCTTTCCTAACCATGCCTGTTTTTGCGGCTATTTGGAGGGCTTCATAGGCTGCATCTGCAATTTCTTTCGGAACCTCAAATTTTACATAAAAGGGTTTAGACATTAGCCTCACCCATCAAATCCACAAAGTTAACATTACTTATTTATGAAGGTTTCGTCTCTCTTAGATGCAGGTTTGATTTTGTTTGGAGCAATTTGGTACATATATTATTTGCTTGTCACATGGCAATGAGTATTAGAGGCTTTCTAAAATGTTACTATCCTATGTCATTGATATTAAAGATCAGCAAAAGATTTAGGGTTTGGTGCGGTCGCCGGGATTTGAACCCGGGTCGTCAGCGTGGGAGGCTGATGTCCTAACCAAGCTAGACTACGACCGCAACGGAAACTAAACTCTCCAGAAAAATAGCCAACTCAACTTTTTATCTATTACCTCTCTCTAAACTCCTAATTTTCGGCACTCAACTGGTACTATATGCATGTTTTGACAAGTAAATAATAACAATTATAAAAATCGCCGTCACAGCTGCAAGAACATAAGCTAAGTTCTTAACATTACTAACGTTTTCAGAATAACTACGTAAAAGCTCCTGATAAGAAACATTCAATTCTTGATAATTTTCTTGAAGTTGAGTATAATTACCTAGAATAATGTAATACGTGAAGTTTAAACTACTAAAATCCATTTGCAACTTCCAGTAAAGGTCAGTTAGGTTACTGTATGTCTCATTTAAATAATAGAAGTTTTCCAGCAACCTTGCATAATCATCAAGGAAATTGTAAAATGTCTCATTTAAATCGTAGAGGTCCTGATAAGAGGCATTTAATTGCTCAAGACTTTTTTGAAGTTGAGTGTAATTGTCCCAAAGGACTGTGTAATTATATAAAAGATCAGCATAGATGTTTAGGAGGTTATAATAAATATTAAGCAGTTCATTATACCATTGAGAAGAAATTATCGTAACCATTTGATTCTTATGTAAATACGTGAAATATAAATAGACGTGAGTCGCGTTTGAAAAATCAAGAAAAGTTGGAATGACCTCCTCGCCATCTAGAAGAACAATGTATGGATAACTCATGAAACCCCCAGGAATCATAATTCGGCAAAAACCAGCCACGTTCTCATCACCAATCGGTTTAAAACGTATTATTTTATTCCCCGTTTCTATCCCAGTCTTAAACTGGAAATCAGAGATTGTCGAATTAGAAATAATGGTAAAATGATATATCTCTCCTTTATAAGAGATGTCAAACTCAGAAAATATCCCCATAAGGGGCGCATTATCTATTTGGCTTGTCTCATCTATAATGTAGGGAATATCCCCTATCCCATCCCCGTTCAAATCCTCTCCCGAATAGTCACTCCAATAGTTTCCTTCACCATTAAAACTCCAAAAATTCGTTGAGTCACTACTATACACTTGCACAGCATTATTGAAGTTGTTGCGGCAAATAGTGTTGTCATTACTTGAAAAAACTATAGCCATTCCTGCTGAAGGGTTATTTATAATGGTATTAGCTGAAATCACATTGTCGAAAGAGGAAGAGAGGAAAATTCCGTAAAACAGATTGCTAGAGATATTGTTACCATGAATTACGTTATCGTTGGAAGAGTAAAAACTGATTCCAGAGAGGCCGTTGGTGAAAAAATTATTGTATGAAATTACGTTGTTAAAAGATGCGAAAAAATAGATTCCATCGTTAACGTTTGAAAGTATGGTGTTACCAAAAATGAAGTTGTTGCTACAAGAAGTGAAACCAATTCCATAGGTGTTCTCAGAGATTAAATTGCCCGAGATAATATTATTAACAGAAAAATAAAGATAAATTCCATAAAAATTTTCTATTATTCTATTATTAGTTATAATGTTGCCCGAGGATGGAGGTTTTACAAATATTCCGCCATATGGAACACCACCACTCTTCATTATAGTAAAGTTTTGAATACTTACGTTATTGGCTTCTACGGTAACAACATTGTTGTTGATTTTACCGCCGTCAATAATTGTGAAATCTCTGTTTTCTCCCATTAATATAACGGTCTTATTTATGACAACGTTTTCATAATAAGTTCCATTGTGAACAAAAATTGTGTCGCCTGAACTTGCGTTGTTTATAGCTTCTTGAATGGTTTTAAAATCTGCTGGTCCGTCATCATCCACAGTCCATGTTAGTGTTTGCGTTGCCTTAACAGAGATTTTATAATTTTTCAGGATTGATATGGACGGCAAACATAAAATTATTAATAGGATTAAAACCTTTTTTTCCAATTTAATCACCTTTTTCTTTTGTTAATTTTATAATAATATAATTATTTTAAATGTTAAGGTTATTCTCGAGATAGAGTTTTGCCTAGAATGACGGCGCAAGCAACTGCTACTGAGAGGGCTGGAACAAAGACAATTGGGTTTATGATGGATTGGGTGAGGGTCCATAGAATAGTTATGTATGAAATAATTATTATTAGTGTCAGTGCGGAGATTTTGATTTTGGTATCGATTGGTTGTGGTGATAGTGGTTCTTGCTGATTTATTATGGATTGTAAGAGGTTTTGTGTTTGTTTTATTTCTTCGTCTGTGGCAAATTCGACAAGGTTTTTTTCGCTGTCTCGGAATTTGAAGCTTAGAAGCATGTATCTTTGTAAATCCCATGGGTTTTTCTTTGGCAAAATTTTGACCACATTGCTTTTTTCCATTTTTTTTAAAATTGTTTGGATCATGCGGATAAATTGGATATCATTGGCTTTTTCTTCGCCGTATAATCTTTTTATTATGTCTTTAACATCTGGAAAATGCAGTTCGAGGTGGAAGGAGGCGATTGTTTTGGCAAGGTTGTATTGGTATTCTCCTTCTCGTAGGCGTATGTTGCCGTTTTTATAGTCTGCGCTTAGAACTTCTTTCAGAAGTTGGGTTTCGTTTTGTGTTAGTTTTCGTTGAGACAAACTGCCCTTTTCTCCTTGTCAATTGAAACTATTGAAACAACATAAAAACACTTCGCTTGGGATATAAGTTTTTGTCTAAACGTTTTCAACGGAGTCTATGGAAAAAATCCCTAATTTGTTCAATGCTGATAAATATGTTAAGGCATGAGTCATGGCGAACTATAGCAAAGAATTTGATTTAATTTGCTTACCTTTACAAAAGAAGTATAGGAGTCAAATTGAAATTATTGCTTTAATATTAGAGGTTGCTGGAAGTAATGGTGCCGCTTTGTATTCTCTTATGAAGCGTACTGGTATTAATTATGCGCAGCTTAAGAAGTATTTGCCGTCCCTTGCTAAGATTGGTTTCTTGGAGGCGGAAGTTAGGGAGGGTAAAATTTCGTTTCGAGTTAGTGAGAGGGGATTTGCTTTTTTGAGACAATACAATGTTTTGCGGGATATGTTGTTAAGCACTTATGTGGATAACAAAACAGTTAATGCTGTTCAAGAAGAAAATAATTTAGCAAAAGTAGAACCGCGCGCTACGTTACCTCTTTCTTTACGAAGCATAAGGCGCAGGTAAATTCCGTTAGATGCGTTGATTTTTTGGTAAATAAGTGATAACTTTCTTATCCTTTAAGGAAGCAAAACTGTTATTTGTGTAACATATTAAAATACATGAAGCCTTGGTGTTAGAGGGTCAGCGTTGCCTCGTGAATTTACTTATGCGAGGGCGGGGGTTAACAGGAAGCTTAGATCTGAGTCTAAGAAGGCCTTGCGGATTTTAAGGGAAACTTATGGGTTAAGTTGTTATGGTAGGGTTGTTGAACTTCCTTATGGAAACATTTTTCCTATAGGGAATGGTTGCTTTTTGGATTTGGTTATTGAGGGTGTAGGCACTAAGGTTCTTGTTGCGCAATTGGTTGAAAAATTTGATACTATAGGGGTTGATGGTGTTGCGGTGGCTGTTAATGATGTTATTAGGTCTGGAGCTAAGCCCTTAGCGGTTGCAGATAATATTCATGCTCAAGTTTCTGATCCGAAGCTGGTTGGAGATTTATTAAAAGGAATAGTTAAGGGAGCTGTTGAGGCTGGATGTCTTGTGCCTAGCGGGGAGATTGGTGATGTTGCTGAAGTGGTGCAGGGTTTGGTGGAGGGTAAAGGGTTTGACTTGGTTGTGGCAGCTATTGGCGTGGTTTCTGGCGAAAAAATAATTTATGGGAAAAATGTTAAGGCTGGCGATATTATTGTCGGCTTGAGAAGTTCTGGAATTCATAGTAATGGTGTTTCTTTAGCGAGGAAAGTTCTTTTTAAGCGTTGGGGTGGAAAGTATGAGCCTTATGATGTTCCAGATGAGTTGGATAGGGAGGTTGTTTATGAAGTTCTGGAACCC
>JARYMR010000003.1 GCA_029907045.1 Candidatus Bathyarchaeota archaeon | reverse complement strand
GGCTTTGCTAAACAATAGTTGCTATTCTACGTGAACTCTGAACAAGTCTATGTCTTCCCGCATGGATGGCGTAACTTCAAGAAACTCCCTCACAGCCCTTTCAATGTCCTTTGACTGCGTCACATACCTCCCAACAATAATTATGTCAGCGCCTTTTTCCAAAGCCTCTTTAGCGGTTTCTGGCACAATGCCGCCCGCCACAGCAATCAGAAATCGCTTGTCGCTGAAGATTTTCCGCAGTTCTGGTATGAGCTCTAATCCCAACGTCCGCCCACTTTCTTCATCTATCCCTCTATGCAAGATTACTATATCAGGGAATTCTCTAAGCGTCTTCAATTTTTTAATGGGGTCTTCTACATTTAACATATCCACTACGGCATATATCCCAAGTCTTTTGGCTTCATGAATGAAGGCGTTAAGGGTTTCTTCTGGGGCTAATCCAGCAGCTATAACGGCATCTGCAGTTTCATCATAAGCCAAGTCAACTTCAACCTTTCCAACATCTAAAGTTTTCAAGTCCGCAATAAAGAAAACGTCTTTAGCAACATCTCGAAGGTCGCTTATCACCCTTGTTCCATACCTCTTAATTAGCGGTGTTCCAGCCTCCAATATTATTCTGTCACTTCTGGGAATCTGAGCTATAATTTTCTTAGTTCTATCCAAATCTGGTATATCCAAAGATATTTGCAAATACGGTGGTCTCCAAAGGCGCGGCACTCGGAATCCCATTATTGGATGTTTAGCCCTATCTTTATCATAGAACACCTTCTCTAATGAAGGATACTTTGCCAAAGCCCTCTTCAAAGCCAACTTTGTTGCCCCATAATTGTAATGGTATATTTTTCGATAATCGCTTGCTTGCGGATGCATGAAAACACTGCAAATTATAACCCAATCATCCGCCTTCTCCTTAGGAATAATTCCCTCCTCAACAGCATCAGCAACAGCCTTCGCTACAGCCGCCTGCGCCGGACCAAAAATCTTGTTTGCATCTTCCAAGCGATGCACAGTAACCTTTGGCACAAGCAACGTGTGAGGTTTAGGCGGAAGATTAGGCCTTATAACCGCTAATAGCGGCGTGTGCCCCATAGAAAGATTAGAAAGCCCTTGAGCAAAAGCCTCTCCAACAGGCCCATCCTTATCTCCTATTAAAAGATCAATATGTGCCACTTCATTACCCTCCCCAACAAGGGCTTCCCCAATTAAATAAGTATACTTTCCCGGCATTTCGACAGTCTCCGACAAAACTTTCGTAGAAACTTGTTTACAGATATCGTCAAAATCGACATTAAACTCCTTAAGCCAAGTATAAAGCGTATCCCTATGTATGTTCAAAATCTTCGCAGTCCCTGAAACTGTAGGTTTTGTCGGTTTTTCCTTGGCGCGAACGCGTTCTTGCATTTCTCTTCTGGCAGCATCCATCAACACTCTGATAAGTTCTTCCCTTGATTCGGGCTTTTTGAAATTATATTCCGACACTTTAAACTCACCAAGAGACGTTATCTTTTAAGTTGTATATAAAACTGTCGGTACTATGCAATATCAACTGTGTTGTGGCTTTCTTCTTGGCTTTCATTTGGTGTCGACTATGTCGGATTTGGGCTCCAAAGATCATTTGAAGATGTATGAGTGTCGTAAAATAGAAAGAGTTGGTTAAAAGCCATAAAGTCTAGAGTATTTAGCATTCAAATAGTTTAGGTATGGTTTAACAGTCAATCCTTTTCCAGTGATTTTTCTTATAAGCTCCTCTGGATCGTAAATGTTTCCATAAGAGTGAACGTTTTTGATAAGCCACTCCTTCACGGTCTTAATGTTCCCCTTTGCAATTTGTTCTTTCCAATTTTTAAGGTCTCTTTCCATAGCTGCAAGAATTTGCCCGCTATAAATATTGCCCAATGCATAGCTTGGAAAGTATCCATATAAACCGCTAGCCCAGTGCGTGTCTTGCATTACCCCTTCTGAGTCGTTTTCGATTTTCACTCCTAAGTATTCCTTGTAACTTTGATTCCATATTTCTGGAAGTTCTTTCACCATTATTTTGTCGGCGAAAAGCTCTCTTTCCATGTTGAACCTTATTATTATGTGAAGCCCATAAGTTACCTCATCAGCTTCAACCCGAATCTTGGAAGGCTTAACTTGGTTAACCGCATGGACAAAAGTGTCCAAATTTACGTCGGAAAGAATGGTGCCTACAATTTCCTTCATTTTTGGCAGGAAATAAATCCAAAATTCACGGGACCTTCCAATTATATTTTCTATAAACCGAGATTGGGATTCGTGGAAGCCAGAAGAGCAGCTTGTTCCGACGGGTTGAAACATCCATTCCTTTTTCAAATTTTGCTCGTAAAGGGCGTGTCCAGCTTCGTGTAATACTGAAAATATTGAAGATGTAAGGTTATCTTCATAATAATGCGTGGTTATCCTCACATCATCATAATAACCAGTTGTGAAGGGGTGCTCTGTCTCGTCAATTCTTCCTCCAGCTTCTCTAGATTCTATATCATAACCGACAACTTCGGCAAGTGCCTTAGCAATTTTTCTTTGCAAATGGATTGGAACTTTACGTTTGAGAATGCTTATGTCTGGTTGTTTTGGAGCGCTTTCGCATTTTTTCAATAAAGAAACTAAGCCTTCTCTTAATTCGTTAAAGACTTTTGTTATTGTTTTTGTTGTCATTTTTGGTTCAAAAATGTCTATTAACGCATCGTAGGGCGTGGCGGTTTCTTTTACTTTCATCAAAATTTCTGCAGCTTTCTTTTCTAATTCAACAAGTTTTTCAAGTTCAGGCTTAAACATAGCGAAGTTTTTGGCTGCTTTGGCTTTCTTCCAAACATCCACAGTTATAGCTTGTTGTTTTGCTATTTCTGCAACAAGCTCTTCTGGAAGCTTTGTCTGTTCATCATACTGCTTCTTTATCAAATACACATTTCTTTTTTGAACTACGTCAAGTTTCTCATATTCCAAAGGGCGCATAATCTCTTCCAATAGCTTACCTATTTCTGGATCCGTGCTCATTCTATGTTCGATTCGGCTGAGGAGGGCTAATTGTTGGCTTCGTAGAGTGATTGCTTTCGGCGGCATCATTGTTTCCATATCCCAGTGGATAATGGAAATGGCGGATTGAAGAGTTAGTAAATCCTTAACTTTTTCCGTCAGTTTCTTATAACTTGACGGTGTTTTTTCGGTCACTTCTCCATCCCTTTTAAGATTTGAAGATTATCGATAGGAGAAACCTTCTATATGAGTTTTATGTAAAATATGTTTATGGCTGAACGATTTTTCACAGTAAACTTAAAGGATTTCTTCTCCACAAATATTCGGGAAACCGCATGTTCACAATTGGAGCCGAATGCAGCAAATGTGGAGAAATTTTTCCACCCGACAATATTCTTACCATATGTCCGAATTGTGGTGGAGCTCTTCTATTCAAATATGATTTAGATAGTGTTGCCCAAAAAATTTCAAAACGTGATTTAGAGCTTAGAGAAGATACTTTTTGGAAGTTTAAAGAACTGCTTCCTTTATCATCATCCAACAATATAGTTTCTTTAGGCGAACCCTATACGCCTCTGCTCCAATTTCGGCAAGATAACAATGGGTTCTCAAATGTTTTTTTGAAGGATGACGGAAGGCTTCCAACTGGAACCTTTAAAGCCAGAGGAATGGCTGTGGCCGTTTCTAAACTTAAAGAGTTAAAAGTTAAGCGGGTTGCTTTGCCCTCTGCTGGAAATGCAGCAGCAGCTTTGGCTGCTTATGGAGCAAAGGCTGGAATGGAAGTTTATGTTTTCATGCCAAAAGATGTGCCGGAAAGCAACATTAAAGAATGCGTTTCTATGGATGCCAAAGTTTACCTTGTTGATGGTCTAATAAATGATGCTGCAGAAATGGTGAGAAAATTTGGAAAAAAGTATGGATGGATAGACATTTCCACCAACAAACAACCATACAGGTATGAAGGCTACAAAGCCATAGCCTTTGAAATTGCAGACCAATTCAATTGGGATTTACCAGACAACATAATCTTCCCCACAGGCGGAGGCGAAGGAATAATAGGACTTTGGAAAGGCTTCAAAAATTTAATAGAACTTGGCTGGACAGAAAAAATTCCACGCCTAATTATTGTCCAGTCTAGTGGTTGCGCCCCCCTAGTTAAGGCATATAATAGCGGAGAGGCAGAAGTGAAAGAGGCTTGGGAAAATGCTGAAACCATAGCGGCGGGTTTGAGGGTTCCCCGTCCATATGCAAGCTATCTCGTGTTGCAGGCAATAAGGGAAACAAAGGGTATGGCAGTGGCAGTAGACGACACAGAAATAATTGCGTCAATGAAAGTTTTCCTCAAAAACGGCGTTTACGCATGCCCCGAAGCCTCCGCAACCCTCCCGGCATTAAACAAACTCAAAAAAGATGGCGCAATTGGCAAAGACGAAAGCGTGCTCCTATATTTAACAGGCAACGCCATGAAATATTTTGATTTTATGAAAATAAAAAAGAACGAAATCCCAATACTAAAAAAAGAAGCAAATTCACTGCCATAAAAAGCGGAGTGCTCCGGGCGGGAACGGCGCACAGGGTTGCTGGTAAATACATATGCTAATCTATTTTTGAGAGTAAGAGTTAAAACGTCTGTAGAGATTTTATATTCTGGAGAGGTTGTGTAAGGTAAATGACTCTCTTAACAGCTGAAGAGAAAGAACTGTTAACAAAAGCTGCCAGTTTGATGGATGAGCTATTGGAAACTCTTGAAGTTATACAAGATAAGAAACTTGTCAAAGATTTGAAGATTGCCTTAAGAGAAGTTGAAAAGGGCAAAGCTAAGCCGCTAAATGAGCTTATAAGAGAGTTAAACCTTGAAGGCGAAATTTGAAATTCGATTTACACCTCGTTTCTTGAAGAACATCAAGGCTTTGGACAGAAAAGTCCAAGCGCGGATAATTCGAGAAATTAACACACTAAAGACTAACCCTTATGTTGGAAAGCCTTTACGCAGTGAATGGAAAGGTGTTTATTCCTTAAGAATAGGAGATTACCGAGTTCTTTATCAGATTAAGAAAAACGAAGTGTTCTTGCTAGTTGTAGGTCATCGTAAACGTGTCTACTAAACTAATATCAAGCTTTAAATCGCATTGATGTTTTTGCCAGTAAATTCATGTTCCAATTTTAGCCTCTTTTAGAAACTGCTCGAATTGAACTTTTTTAACCAAAATAATCCCAAAATACGCTCAGATTTGGAGTGCTCCGGGCGGGATTCGGACCCGCGTCTCCGGCTCGAAAGGCCGGAATACTTGACCGGGCTATACTACCGGAGCTTTCTTTTGTGGCATCATGCAAGATGCTTTTTCCTTCGAATAAACCTTATCCTTCAAAAGCCTTTTTTATACACTCCTTTAGTGGTGCGAGTATTGTTTGTGCTTTGTTTAGTGTGGGTGCATAATGGGCTGTTTTTGCTGAGTTTGTCATTATTGTTTTTATTCCAAGTTTTTCTGTCCATGTTACGACGGCGCATGTGCCGGTAAGCACGTGACTTCCGCTTTTCTCTATTTTTTCCACAGTTTTTCTGGCTTTTTCTCTTATGTAGCGGGATGTGCAAACCCAAAATTCTGTTTCTTTTCTGATTTTTCTGTCGCCTATTAACTTTGCAATTTGCCTGATTTCATTTAGGGAACAGTGGGGGCATCCTACAAAAATCAAGTCTGATGTTTTTGTATGTGTTGTGGTTAATTTTTCAATTGTTCTTTTTAAATCGTCAGTTTGCACGCTTATTTTTTCAATTTTGTCAGTTTTTATGCTTGGGAGCTTATGGTAGAACATGTTTGTCATTCCAGCGGTTGCAAGGGCAGCTCCCAACTGTTTTAAATTATCCTTTGAAGCTTTTTCTAATCCTTGGATTATTGGGATTTCGTCCTTCAAAATTTTGCCCAGAAAAATTCCTAAAGCACCAAACTCAACATCGTTCGATAATGGCTTTTCTAATTTCACTAAAACCTTTGGTTGTCGATTTTCGGCTTGGTGCATTCCATAATCTGGTGTTTTACTTATTATTGCTGCTGCAAGAGCGCTTGGTCCTCCTTCACGGTTTGTCCACGCTCCAATGACAGAGTTTGCATAAACCACAGCTGAAGATTCAGCCCAAGCCAAATGAACGCCTTTTTTGGGTTTTTCTAGATAGTATGGTGTACACGTTAAGGAGGACGTAAACCCCATTTTCTCAAAACAATTCAAAACTTTCCTTTGCTTTTCATGCAATTCAGATGGAAGCCTTCTGCAGAGAAAATTGCAGTCAAGGCTTTGAGGATTTAGTGTTGATTTTACTTTTACCTTTGCATCAGCCTTTGCCAAGGCTTCAAGGAATTCTGTAGGTGCATCTCCTAATGTTTTGTAGGATACTCCTGAAACATGGGAGGAGCTTATTGGAATGAGTTTTTTGGCGTTAAAAAGTTCGCCCAAACGGACAAGTATTTTTATGCAGATTTGGTTTGCCCAGCCAAATTCGCCATCGTAGATGCGTTCCTCTTCTTTTGTCAAATACATGCCTATTTTGCTCCTTCCCTTTTCCAAATTTTGACAATGCCTTTGTGGGCATCAACTTCGACAATGTCGCCTGTCTTTATCTTTTTGATGTCTATTTGGTCAACCATTGGGATGTTTGCTATTATGGCTCCAACCACCACGACGGGGTCAACGGTCTGATTTATTATGGCCTTTGGTGCACACTTTTTCTTGGCAAGGGAATATAATACATAGCTGCCGACTGTTGAGCCATGTCCATGGGGAAAGCATAAAATTTTATCCTTTATGCACTCTCCAAACAAATCGTGGTCGCGTTCGATGATTTTTCCGTCGGCTGGGTCAACTCCTCCCAGAAAACTTATTGGCTTAGTGGATACGAGAGCTTCTGCTTTGCAGTGTCCCTCAACTATTTTTCTTCCTTTTAGTGTTATTAGCTGCATTTCACGCACTTTAATAGGATATTCTTGCTGTTGTAGGGGTTCCACCTAAAATCTTTGTTGCTGCAGCGCTAACTTTTTCACGGTTTTCTTCTTCTGTGTAAACACGCAGTATGTTTATGAACCCTTTTAAGACTTCAAAAATTTTTGAAATGTCGCTTAAGCGTTGTGGAACTTTTTTGTCTTCACGAGTTTTGTAGAAGGCTGGAATTTCGATTGGCTCCATTAAAACTGAATGGTAATAGGGAACTGATGGGACAGTGGGCACATCTATTATTACGGCTTCCGTTTCTATGCCCGCTTTTTTCGCAATGTCGATTTGAAGTTGTCTTCTGTGGGCTTCTTTGCTGAAAATGTTTGAGATTTTTACGTCTTTTTCGTAAAAAGTCCATTCGTAAGCACATTTGAGCATCCTTCTTCTTTCAAGGTTTTTCATGACTTCACTTGATTTTCTACATTTTTTAAGCTGGGTCCAAACTGTATAATCATCCATGGCGAGATACTCTTCGGGGGATTTGAATTGGGTTAATCCCAGTTCCGGATTTGCCTTTTCCATAGCCATGGCAAGCATTATTTGTGCGGCTCTTCCGACACGGTGGAAGTATATGCTTTTGAAGGATTCTATTCTGGCTATTATGAAGGATTCGAGGGCTGAGAGAGCGCCCAGATCCACTGCCAAATTTTCTTCCAACACATCTAATGCGTAGATTAGTCTGAAAATGTCAACAAAGCCATACTCTGCGCCCGTATGGTGTGTGTCTCTTATGACGAAGTCTAGTTTGTCTACATCTACGGTGCTGCTTATTATTTGGTCTAAAAAGGCTTTTTTGGGTTTGTGAAGTCTTCCAACAGCCAATTTTCCAATGTGTTCAGGGTTATAACCAAATTTTTTGATGATGTCCTTTAATTCGCTGTTTACAATGATCCAATAAGTCATATCCTCATGAGTTTTACCTAACTCTTTATCAAGTAAATGTTCAAATACATGGGAGAAAGGTCCGTGTCCAACATCATGGAGCAAAGCTGCAATTTTAATCATTTCCCTTTCTTCTTGTTTCATATGTTGAGAAATGTTGGGGTTTTCGGCAACTTTTCCAGCTAAATACATGACGCCTACGGAATGTTCAAAGCGTGTGTGGTTGGCTCCTGGGTAAACATATTCTGCCCCTGCTAATTGGCGTAGCCTTCGTAATCTTTGCACCGGATAGGAATCTATTATTTCCTTTTCCTCTTCTGTTATGTATACGTATCCGTGCACTGGGTCTTTTATTTCTCCCCAATAGTTTTTTGTCATTGCCTCTCCTCCATGGGTTCTGGAATAATTATTAATGCATCTTCACTTATAATGCCTAATGGTATAAGCAATTAAGGATTGATAAAATGAAGGGGAAAGACTGTTTCATTTGCATTGAAGGATTAGACGGTTGTGGAAAAACAACCCAAACGAGGCTCCTTGTGAGAAGGTTGAAAAAGATGGGTTATGCGGCAGTTTACACGGCGGAACCAAGTTCTGGAAAAATTGGGCAGTTCATAAAAAAGTATTGTTTGCATGGCGGAAAAAGAGTTTCAGCTATTGTAGAGGCTTTACTTTTCGCCGCAGACCGTTTCGAACATGTCAACAACGAAATTATTCCAGCCTTAAATAAGGGAAAAATTGTGGTTTCTGACCGTTATGTTTATTCTTCTTTGGCTTATCAAGGGGCTGCGGGGCTTGATTTGAAGTGGATTGAAGCCATAAATAAGCATGCGCTGCGTCCAGACTTGGCGATTTTTATTGATGTGGAGCCAGAGATTGCAATTAAACGGCTAAAGTCTAAAAAATCTGTTATGGAAAATCTTGAAACTCAGAAAAAAGTACGCTCAGTGTATTTGGATTTTGTCCAGAAAGGCGAACTTGTTAGGATAGATGGAAACAACTGTAAAGCAGAAGTTGCTGAAACCATTCTAAATGTTGTTACAAATTTTTTAGAGGAAAGAACCTAAGAGGGCTGAAGGGCTTTTAGTATTTTCCTCGAAAAAGCTTCGTTAATTTTGTCAAAAACAAGTTTGACTATGTCGTTTGGGGATATGTATCTTGGTCCTCTTTCATGGAAAACTTGTGTTTCCACATAGTTTTTGTTGAATATGAAGCGTATCATGTAGTAATCGAATTTCAAGGGCTTTTTCTGTTCATTTTCTGTCTTGTAGTAGCGGATGGCGCAGAAGAAATCCATAAGTTGGAATTGGTTTTTGTTTATGGCTTTTAGCGCTTTATTTGTTTCTTCGTTGCTTAGAAAGTTGAAGGTGTTGGCTTCAGCTATTCCAAACTCGAAAAGTACTGTGCATTGAGGAATTGATGGGTCTGCGATCTCTTCTAATTTGAAAGGTTTAGTATTTATTTGTTGGAGTACGCGTATTAGGGTTTGTTGTAATCTTTTGTTTGAAATTGAAGTGGTGAAATGGGCTGTTTTATGGACTTTTTGGGGAAAATTTTCGTAAAACCCAAGCATGTGCCTTTTCGCCTAAAACCTTTTAACCTTTCTTAGCTTTTCAAGATTTTCCAACAAATCGGAAAGCGCCCTGCCAAGTTTTTGAAGTTCCTCTATGTTCTGTTCGCCTTGCATTTTGTTTTGTATCTCTTGTATCTTTGTTAAAAGCGTAGCCTCCATAGCGTCTAAGACCATAGAACTTGTTATTTTCGGCTCTTCTCCCTCCTTCACCACAATAACCTTCTTTTCGCATTTTGCACACCATAAGTCACCGCTTTTTAGCTTAAAAAGTGGAGAAGCACAAGCGGGGCAAGCCAAGTCTGTGAGAGTTGACCCTTGGCGTAGCAGATCAGCCATTCTTTTGACGTGCTTTTCTTCGGTTTTTTCTTTTGGCAAGAGTTTTAGCCTCCAATAGAATAGTATAAAAGCCTATAATAACTTATTATTGAAAATTATGTGGGGTGGCTGTTGTGGTTAGGAAGAAGAAGCTTGAAGAGTATGAGGAAAGAATTAAACAAGCATTGGCTGTGTTAAGCGCTGTTTCTGAAGATAATACTACGCCACGAAACATTAGGAGAGCAGCCAAAGATTCCATGGATGCTTTGCAAACGACAGAGTTTACGCCTGCAGTTAGAGCCTCAAACGCCATATCAATTCTGGATGAGATTTTGCAGGACCCGAATATGCCACCTTACACTCGAGTAAAATTATGGAACGTAATGAGCCTTTTGGAGGCAATAAAAGACTAACCGTGAGCATAAAAGACTACTTTCGCTTTCTGAAAAGTTTGGCTCCGTTCATGTCTGTTACGTATTCAAAGCCAACTTCAAGCAGCTTGCAAGCTTCGTCTAAACTCTGAGCAACTTTTACATGAAATTCATCATCTGTGTTTTGGAACAGCACTTTCTCCAAGTTGATGTAGATCAATGTATTCCTTAAGTCGCGGTGACCAAGTAATTGTTGCACATGCAGTATGTCCCTTGTTTTATGGTATTCCATGGTGGCTTTCCAGTGCCGAAATGTATGCAAGCCTATCTCTTTTAACCTTGGATTTTGGAGTTTGAATGCTAGACTCTTCCGTGTTTTGTAGACGTTGGATTTTAGACTGTAGAGCGTTGCCCAGACTTTATCTGTTTTTCTTGGAAGATTGTCAAGTATACCTACTACTAAGAACAGTGAGAGTCTTGTGCAGTAACTAAAATAAATTATCCAAGGCACCTTTAAATTTTTTCAGTATTACAAATATGCAACCATAAAACTTTAGTTCAATTTCTAACATCAACATTTTATATAACCTTTAGTGCACGTTTATTCTGTTAGTTGTTGTTAACAGAAACAAACAATTCCATTTTAAATTCGTAATATGTTAGGAGCGCGAAGTGAAGGTTGTTCGCTATTAGCGAATATTTATATATCATAGCGAACAACTATTTCAAACATGAGACAAGTTTCCAACATATTTGAAACCAAAGCAACACGGGTCATAAGAGCACTATTAATGAACCCGGTAAAAGAATGGACTATTCGAGGCTTAGCAACAGAGGTGAATATTTCTCCGGGCTATGCTCACGCGGTAATATCAACTCTGATCCAGTATGACTATGTCGCGCGAACAACGAACTACAAAATAAGAACTACAAATCCAACAACCCTACTGCGAAGATGGGCGGCATATAATCAATACGACAGAATGAACAAATTTCTAGAATACTATACTTTCGAACGTGAAATAGACAAATTTATAAAAGAACTTGCACAACTCAAAAGTCAGCATTATGCGTTAACAGTTTTGGCAGGAGCATACCTCATAGCACCCTATGTCAGACCAGTTGACATTCACATATATGTATATGGCGAAGAAGATGCCAAAACACTAGCCGAACACCTAAACCTTCAACCAATCCCGAAAGGCGGAAACGTAAAATTCGTCATACCCTACGACGAAGGCGTGTTCTACGGTCAGCAAAAAGTCAGCCTCTCGCCCTCTAACACTTCTAGCAAAGTAAATGTAGTTTCTGACATCCAACTCTACGTCGACCTATACAATTATCCTCAAAGAGGAATGGAGGCAGCAGAACGCCTATACCCGCACATAATACAAAAATGGGGAAAAGCACTTGTAGGTGAACAAAATGTATGATAGAAATCTAACTGAAGCGTCAAAATCAGCTCTTGCCGAACTCTGCTCCGCACTAGCAATCTACAAAAATGATTTTGTTTTAGCAGGAGGATGGGCGCCATACTTCTTAACACGGAACTACTTTGACCACTGCGGCTCAAAAGACATAGACTTAGTCCTCAAACCAGCAATAATGACGAGATATGAAAGCATCAGACAAATAATAATGGAACTGGGCTACAAAGAAACGCCTAATCCTTTCAGATTCGAGAAAAAAGTCACCTCGCCACTCGACAAAAAAGAATACACAATAAATTTAGATTTTCTAACAGAACCTGAAGCTGCAGAGCAAATAATTCCATTCATAAAAGTGCAAAACGACCTCACAGCATGCCTCATTGAAGGCTCAAGCATAGTCTTCAAATTCAAATGCAAAAATGAGATAGAAGCCACCATGCCCAATAACGGTAAAATCTTAGTCTCAGTCTATACGGCAAACATTGTTGGAGCATTAACAATGAAAGGCCTCGCACTTCCTCGTCTAAACGACAAAGATAGCTATGACATCTACGCAATAACAGGATATTACAAAGGGAACCCAATTAAAGCTTCAAAAGCATACATAGACTACATCAGAAAAACAAATCTAACCACAAAAGAAAAGGCAACAATACGCCTTAGCCTAAATAGAATAAACCAAGCCTTCAGAACAGTTGACTCTTATGGCGTGCACTCGGTTTCCAGATTCGTCGGCACAAACGTCAACGCAGACGCATACACAAGAACAAGCACTTTCATAAAAAACGTAATACCGGCTGTAAAACTATAGCGTTCGCTAACAATGAACGTTTATATACACAAGCGAACACGCGAACACGAAACCCACGCACCACGAAAACCAACAAAAAAGAGGAGGATTTTGCGGGAGATATCGCCACTTTGATATATTAGAAGCCATAAAAGATTAATTTGAACATTTTTAATGGCAAGATTCTAAAAATAAAAAGGAAGATAGTTTTGGCATTCGATGTTTTGCACTATCCATAGTAGGCATCTAGGAATGCTGCCCAACCCGTTACCTGTCCCCAGCTAACCTCTGTGAGGTAACGTGTGCGCCATGGGTCCTTCCAGTAGTTTGATTTGGCCCAGTAAAAAGTTAGTCCTTGGCACACATCCATTTTCTTTCCATTCCAATAAGCTATGACTGCATTGGTTAGAGCACTTTTGACGTTCTGTGTTGCTGTCACTAAGGATGGCGGTATATTCTGTTTCAAGAGTTTGTCCATATAGTCGCCCATGTCCACGTAGTAGTTCGTTGCCCACATTTTTTTGGCGCTTGAAAGTGCCGATGTGTATTTCTTCTTGTGTGTAGCCAAGTTGGCGTACATCTCCGATGTCCATGTAGTGAAAGCGTTTTTTAAGGTTAATAGCTGGTTTGCATCTATGGCTGAAAGAGTTGCGTATTGAAGTCCTCCCTGACCCGCATAATATTGTCCGTAATTGATTACCATTTCAATAGCGTATGTTCGAGCATCTTGGAGCGGATTGTTTACAAGGTCTTGAGCGTTTGTATCATAGGGGAAACCATCTCCTGGCACGCTTTCCTCCGACCCTACTAGGTAGCCAACATGACCGAACATTTCATAATACACGTCAATCTGACTCATGTCACAAGCGTCGAAAGCTACGATATCAATGTAGCCAACCGCTTCCACAATCTGGCGGAGCTCAGGCAAAATGAGCCAATCATTAGCACTCTCATCATAGCAGAAGTAGTCCCAGCCATTGCCGTGATTCCAAAAATCTAAAATGTACTTAGTTGCTGGATAAAGCTGTTTAACTTTGTTAACAAAACTTATGCAAACTTGCGGGTCTCCTAGGTTCAGTTCGGGATAAGTCTCAACAACTTCCGTATAACCTTTCATAACATGTTGAAGCTGACACCCTTCCATCCGTGTTTTAAGATCTACAAGAGCAACGAATTGAACATCGGCAGTGGAGCCTACGCTTTCGAGTGCTGGCAGGTTTTTATCAGGCCAATACTTTTCAAGGTCGTTGTCACCGCATACATAGATCATGAAAGTCCACTGGGCACTAGGTCGAGCTGATACACCCACAACTAAAAATGTCTGGATTATGAACACAAAGATAAGTCCAAAGGGCAGAATCATTCTTTTTCTCATATTTCCTTCCTCCCTTTGTTTTATGTTCTCGTATAAATATAAAAAATTACTGCACATAAAAACTGTTTTCTGAATTTCAGCCGAATGCCCCCTTATCCTTCCCCGCCAGAGGAAGCATAAAGGATTAATATGTGCCTTTTAGAAGTGTGTTTATAAAATCTCGATTGAGGATGGTTTAAATGAAAATTTTTCCTTACACTAGTGTAGAAGCAAAGGATGCGGAAAAAGGGACGTTCAAGTTGAAGGTTAGATGGCTTATAACAAAAGAGATTGGCGCTGAAAACTTTGCTATGAGACTTTTTGAAATAGAGCCTGGTGGTCACAGTCCTTTGCATTCTCATGATTGGGAGCATGAAGTTTTCATTTTAGAAGGCGAAGGCATAGTACAAAGTGGAGGCGAAGAAAGCAAGTTTAAGCCTGGCGACGTTATTTTTATTCCGCCTAAAGAGGAACATCAATTCAAAAATACTGGTTCAAAAGTTGTGAAGTTTCTCTGTCTCATACCCTACACGCAAAAATGATTATTGGTTCGCTAAAAATATATGCAAGTTACTCCATCTACTTCTGGGCTTCAGGAGACAAAACCATTGAAGTATGATATAATAATCGTCGGAGCAGGACCCGCAGGAATATTTTCGGCTTTGGAGCTTACAGAAAAAACCAAACTAAACGTTCTCATACTTGATAGGGGTCCAGATATTAACCAACGCAAATGTCCAGCAAGCCGTGGATTTGAATGCGTACATTGCGAACCATGCTTGCTTTTGTCTGGATGGGGCGGCGCTGGAGCCTTTAGTGACGGCAAACTCACCCTATCCACAGAGGTTGGCGGTTGGCTTAATCAATATGTTTCGTCAAGGGAACTTGAAGAACTTGTGAATTATGTGGATTCAATTTACCTAAAGTTTGGTGCACCTGAATACAGTTATGGAGCAGACATTGAAAAGGTGGAGGAAATTGAACGAAAAGCTTCTTTGGCTGGGTTGAAGCTTATCCGCCAAAAAATTCGTCACATGGGCACAGAAAGATGCGCCCAAACCCTCAGAAAAATGAGGCAAGAACTAAACACTAAAGTTGAATTCAAACCAAAAACTGACGTTAAAGGGCTCATATTGAAAGGTGATACCGTCGAAGGCGTTGAAACCGTAAATGGCGAAAAGTTTTTTGGAAAATATGTGATTGTGGCGCCTGGGAGAAGCGGAGCTGAATGGCTCCAATCAGAAGCCCAAGCATTAGGCTTAAAAACTCTCAACAACCCTGTTGACGTTGGAATAAGGGTTGAAGTTTTAGCTTCCGTAATGGAAGAGTTAACAAGCATCCTTTACGAGCCAAAACTTATATATTACTCAAAACATTTCGACGACCAAGTCCGCACTTTCTGTGTTGCACCATACGGCGAAGTTATAACAGAATCCTACAATGGCGTTTTAACGGTAAACGGTCAAAGTTATGCAGAAAGAAAAACAGAAAACACAAACTTCGCCATCCTCGTAAGCACATCCTTCACAGAACCATTCAAAGAACCCATAGCCTACGGAAAATACCTCGCAAGGCTTTCAAACCTCCTAAGCGGAGGCGTAATAATACAGCGCCTCGGCGATTTAGAGGCTGGAAGAAGGTCAACGCCTGAAAGAATCTCAAGAAGCGTCATAACTCCAACATTAAAAAACGCCACGCCTGGCGACCTAAGTTTTGTTTTGCCCTATCGCTATCTTTCTGATATACGAGAAATGATTAAAGCCTTAGACAAAATCTCACCCGGCATTTACTCAAGAGACACCCTTCTTTATGGGGTGGAAGTGAAATTTTATTCTTCCAAACTGCAGCTAAGTAGTTGTTTAGAAACAAAAATCCACAATCTCTTCACCATAGGGGATGGGGCTGGTGTAACCAGAGGCTTGGTTCAAGCTTCTGCTTCTGGGGTTTTGGTGGCGCGAGAAATAATAAAGAGGGAAAAACCGAAAGCGTGAAACAAAAATGTCAATAGTGCAAGAAATTAGGTGTTCAAATTGTGGCGCTCCAATCTCTTTTGAACCTGGCGAAATAATAGCCACGTGCAAATACTGCGGTTACACCGTTGTGATAGAAACTGGAAAAGCCTTCACCTTTGAACATTCAATGCTACTAAACAAATACGACCCTGGGCAAATTGAAGAAGTTGTAAAAAGTTGGATGAACACAGGTTTTCTAAAACCCCCAGACCTTGCACGAAAATCAAAAATCATAGAAAAGTCTTTAATTTACATACCTTTCTGGATTATAACTGCAGAAGCCGAAACAACTTATAAAGGAATTTTTGAACGCATCACACCAGCCGTCGTCAAAGAAGGACAAATTAAGAAAAAGTATAACTGGCTGATTTTGGCGAGGAAAGCAACGGAATTCCCAACAAAAGAATACGATGTGCCATTAGAAGGCAAAATTCCTTATGACTTTAGGAAGATTGAAGGATATGCTAAAATATTAAACAGCGAAATCGACAAAGACGAGGCTTTGGAGCAGACGAAAGAGGAAATCGAGGAACATCATAAATACTTAGCCCAGCAAGATGTTGATAAAATAATTGAAATAAAAAATGAAATAAAAGTTAACCAAGCAGTTTACCTTCACGCTCCAATATGGTTTATAAAGTATGAGTATAAGGGAAAAACTTACCAGCTAATAGTAGATGGGGCAACAGGAACAGTCGTAAAAGGCGACATACCTCCAGCTGGTTTTGGAATATTATAGTGAAACTTTAAAAGAAGCAAATACAAAATACTAAGTTAAACATGCCTTGAGGAATAAAAATGAACGCTGAACGTAAAATATTGGATTACAATGTTGGCGCCCTCGTTATTTTCGTCATCTCCGTAGGATTGGCGGTGGTTATCTACAGCATGAACATTATTCCTCTTGATATTTTCAACATTCCCGCTTGGCTTTTGGGTCCCCTTGGGGTTTATACTATAATTTTTTCCTTTATGGCTGGTAAAGAATCAACTTATTATCTCGTTTGGGGCATAATAATGTTTGCTATCGCCGCTGCTTCCGCCTTCTATAATGTAGTAAATGCCTTCGTTGTTTTAGGCATACTTTTAATTGTTATTGCTGTTATAGGTATAGTTGCATACTGGAGGAGCAAGAAATGAGTGGAAAAGACTATTTTGAAAAAGTGCGAAAAGAACGAAGCCTTCTTGAGAGAATTATGGGGTATATTCCCGGATACAGAGGCTACAAAGAGAAGGAACTGAGAAGAGAAAGCGACCGCCTTGTGCGAATGGAAGTTGTGAATAGACTTAAGGCTGCAAAAACCGCTTTCAGAAGAAAATTCGCAAATCCAGCCCTCATCCAAAAACTTTCAAGCGAAGACACTTTCAGATTTGACACGCTTACAGCCCGAATTGATAGAGTCACCCAACGCATAGACAGGGCTGTTGCTGGGTATGCTGGAATGTTTGATGCCATCAAAGTTAAAGAAGACAAGCTTGACACTGTACTCGAATATGACGTAAGTTTGATAGAAAAAGCCGAAGCCATAAAAGCCAACGTTGAAAAAGTAACCGAACTGGAGCCTGGAAAAGAAGAGTGGAGAACAACAATGGATGAATTAATATCAAAAGTTGAAGAGCTTGATGGACTTGTGGATAAGCGGTCAGAGATTCTTAGAGGATTGGGAGGATGACCTCAGCCCGTTATCGCCAAATTGGAGCAAAAATGGCAAATTTTCAACAAGTTCTTCCCGAATACCTTAAACAGGTTGGTTGGAGCACTAAGAAAATCATTCCAGGCGAAAGAAGCTTCATGCTTGAATTAAAGAAGGGGTTTTTTGAAAAGGCAACGGTTAAGGTTAGAGGCGTACCCGAAGATATTTATGTGGAAGTTGATGGACCAAACGATTTGATGGATGTTGTGGAGCAAGCTTTGGCAAATTCATGCGACAATCCAAGCGCTTTGATTGGATGGAAGGAGCAAGAGAAACAAGAAGCCATGGAAATGGCTAAGAGTTTAGGCGGAATTTCACCGACGCCGCAGACTGCTGCACCTACTCCTGTTCAATCTCAACAACTGCCGGCGCCGAAACCTAAACTGGAGGCTTGCATGCACTGCGGGGCTCCACTCGCATATAATCCAGAAGAAATTCTCGTAATATGCAACTACTGCGGATACGTCAATAACACAACTGGTGAGCAGCCCCCAAGATGTAGCATGCTGCCAATCTTGCTTACTGGTTCTCAAGTGCTTGAAATAGCCAAAAATCACTTAGCGAAAGGAATCTTCGTAACTCGGGGCATGGCTGAAAAAGCTGAATGGGGCGCCATTCTCCTTCGTTATGTTCCAAATTGGGCTGTAACTGTTCAGCTTGAAGGAGACCTTGAAGGCAAAAAAGCATTAGTAAAGGCAAAGGACACAAAAAGTCAACTCGCCCAAGAAGTGGCAATGCAAGCCCTAGGAGGAGCCCTTGGAAGCATTTTCGGCGGGGCTGGAAAAGGGGCGGGAAAGGCTTTAGCGGATAGAAAAGAAAGAGTTTCTGTAAGCGAAACAATGGATGTTCTTGTTGTGGCACGCAAAGCAGCCCAATATCAGCCAGATGTGGGCGCCTACAAAATTCCTTTGGATAGGAAGGAGCCTTTCAAGAAAACAGGAGAAGAAACGCTAAATGTTGAAATAAGCGCTCAAGAAGCCAAGGAAAAAGCAAAAGGATTAGCCCTTCAAGAAGTAAGGTCAAGATACACTTTTGTTTCACGCTTTAACGTTGGAGCCTATCCCCTAGAAGAGCCTGAACTAATATATGCACCTTGGTGGTTTATAGAATATCGTATGGGTGGGAGGTCATTTTCCGTGATAATTGACGCATGTAATGGAAGTGTCATCGCTGGACAAAGACCTTGGATTCCTAAAGGAGCGATTTAAAAGGAGGTGAAGTTGAGTGCCAAAAGTTATTGAATGGGTTGGAGCGAGAGAAGGAGATATTGTTTGGAAATATCCCGTAGAAGAAATTGTATGGGGAGACAACCTCATCGTCCACGAATATGAAGCTGCAGTTTTCTTCAGAGACGGCAAAGCCTACGATGTTTTCAGAGCTGGACGCCATGTCTTAACAACAGCAAATCTGCCATTACTGACAAAGATAATTTCAAAAATTGCCGGGTTTGACAAGGTTCCTTTCAGAGCCACAATTGTCTTTGTCTCTTTGAAGCAGTTCCAAGGAAAGTTTGGAGCGCAAGGACAAACCAAAGAGCTTGCGCCGCTTAAATTCTTTGGTGGTTTCTGGTTCAGAGTTGAAGAACCAAACCTTTTCGTCAACGAGGTTGTTGGCGGACAAGGAGCCTTTACAACGGATGGGTTGCAAAACTTTCTAAGGGGTTACTTTAACGAGAGACTCATTGACACATTAAGCCAATATTCACTGGCAGACGTGTACGGCAAACTTGACGAAACAAGCCTTCTCGCAAAAAATGTGCTCTTCGACGCCTTTTCACGGATAGGGCTTGAACTTATTGACGTGAAGTTTGAAGGAATCGACACAACCCCAGAGTGGAGAGACAGATTATTCTACATAAAAACTGGAGTCGGCGCAACAGAAGTTCTAAGAATGGAAACGGTCCAAAAATCAGCTGAAAGCCTATCAAAAAGCCCAGGAGCGGCCGTAGGTGCCGGAGCAGTGATTCTTCCGCAAGTGCTTCAGCCAGCAGCGGCGCCAGCGCCAGCAGCACCTATGGTATTATGTCCAAAATGCAACTTCCAAAATCCACAAACAGCAAAGTTCTGCAACAATTGCGGCGCACCATTACAAGCTGTAGGCATCACATGTCCCAAATGTGGCACATCAAACCCTGCTGGAACGAAATTCTGCGGCAACTGCGGAACGCCATTGCAAGCCACTAGTAAATGTCCAAAATGTGGCACCGAGGTTCAAGCTGGAGTTAAGTTCTGTCCCAACTGTGGAACAAAACTCGAGTAACCACAATCCCTCTATTTTTATGGTTCTGCCTAGTTATTTCTGTAACATTTTTATTTGTTTCCTAATTATGCTATTAGGAGCATGGCTGCGATGAGTAAGAAGATTATTGGCAGAGGCACATGGTACGATAAAATGGCAGCAAAAATAATTGAAAGGGAGCGGAAGCTGGGCAGAAGTTTAGACCTTATCAGAACTGAGATGGGTTTGGGAGCTTCTGGTTTTCCCCACATTGGGAGTTTGGGTGATGCTGCCCGCTCTTATGCTGTTACCTTAGCCTTAAGGGAACAAAACTATCGTTCAGAACTGATTGCTTTCTGTGATGACAAGGATGGATTGCGTAAGGTTCCTGCTGGCTTGCCAAAATCTCTTGAAAAATATTTGGGTTTTCCAGTATCAGATATTCCAGACCCCTTCGGTTGCCATGAAAGTTATGGTAAACATATGAGTTCATTACTGCTTGAGGCTTTGGACAAGTGCTCCATAGAATATCATTACGTTTCCGCTAAGGAAACCTATGAAAAAGGAATTCTGAATAAAGAGGTTGAGGCTTTGCTTTTGAACGCTAAAAAAGTCGGCGAAATCGTCAAAGAAGAGGTTGGACAAGAGCGTTACATGGAAGTTCTACCATATTTTCCAATATGCGAAAACTGCGGGCGCATATACACAACCAAATCCCTAGAATACCTGCCAAAAGAAAATAAAGTTCTCTACATTTGCGAAGGAATGGAAATTAAAGGCAGATGGATTGAAGGCTGCGGCTTCAAAGGCGAAGCTAACGTAAAGAAGGGCGAAGGCAAGCTTTCATGGAAAGGCGAGTTTGCTGCACGATGGAAGGCTCTTGACATAAGATTTGAGGCTTATGGCAAAGACATAGCCGATTCTGTTCGCATAAACGATAGAATCTGCCGTGAAATCCTTGGCTATGAACCTCCCTCCCACGCCATGTATGAAATGTTCCTAGACAAAAGCGGACGAAAAATTTCAAAATCTACAGGAAATGTTTTTACACCACAAGTTTGGTTCCGTTATGGTTCTCCTCAATCACTACTTTTGCTAATGTTGAAAAGGTTTGTTGGAACCCGCACCTTAGACGTTACAGACATACCAGCATACATGAACGAACTTGATTATCTAGAAGACATATACTTCGGAGCAAAAAAGCTGAAAGATGAAAGGGAACTCGCAAAACTTAGAGGATTATACGAATACTGCTGGGTGATGAAGCCCCCATCAAAACCAAGCATCAAAGTGCCATATAACCTGTTAACGTTCTTGGCTAAAATGGCACCAAAAGGAAGAGAGGAGGAATTTATCACCGAAAAACTCAGAAGTTATGGCTACCTACGAAAAGATCAAACCTTAGATGAAAACTTGAAGAAGCGCATTAAATACACCTTTAACTGGATAAGAGATTTCGAGGAAATAAAAGAGACGGCAGTAACGCTAACGCTAGAGGAAAAAGAAGCAATAAAGGAATTAATCGAAACCTTAAAAGTTGAAAATGAAGCTGAAAAAATCCAAAACGCTATATTCAACACAGCCAAAAAACACAACATCCAACCAGCAACTTTCTTTAAAACACTATACACAATTCTCTTAGGCGTACCCCAAGGACCAAGACTAGGCCCATACATCCTGGCCATGGGAAAACAAAACGTTATAGACGCTTTAGAAAGAATCCTAAAAGGCAATTAAAAACCCTTTTATTAGCAATGACCAGATTTGTTCTTGTGGGCCCGTAGTCTAGTACGGATTAGGACGCTGGCCTGCGGAGCCGGAGATCCTGGGTTCAAATCCCAGCGGGCCCGCCAAAACAGTTTAGGAAAATGTAAATTAAATATTTGGTTATTGTTTGTTTTATGCTTGTTTGATTTCAAATTGGCAGTATGGGTCTCCTTTTGCTATGCATTTGGTTTCTTCGGCTTTCATTTCAGTTTTAAAATATTGCGTGAATATGCCTGCAATGGCGCCTCTGTAGAATTGGCTGTAAGCTTTTCCGTGTCCTCTTGCGAGGTCGCATTCAAAATTTTCTAGTAGGATAACGATTGCAGTTTTTGTTCTCTCATTTATTTTTGCCTCTTTTAGGATGCTCCAGCCCAATGTGAGGTTGACGGCTTTTGCTGTGGCAATCAAGGCTTCAAAATTTTCTGTTCCAGATAGTTTACTATAACTTTGGTAGGCACGTTTTCCAATTTCGAATCCTATGTAATAAAGAAAGGCTTCTCCTGCCGTGCCAAATTGGCTTCTTACGCCCTTAAAGATTCCTTCGTAGATTTCTTTTCTGAAAATTATTGCTCTTTCATCCATTGTTGTAAGGGGGAAATAGTGGGGGTCGCTGACAAATTTGTCAGTCACTGGTTTTAGGAGCTTAACCGATTTAACAAATTTTTGATTTTTGAGAATTTTTTCCGCTTCTTCTGGCGAAAGTCTAGACTGCGAAAAGTCTATGAAAACTATTGCTTTAGCAGTTTCATCTGAGGGTTTTGGCATTGAAATTTGAATGCACCGCACCATAACCCCATATTTCTTCACCAACTCGCCAAGTTGACGCAAAACACCTTTTTCATAGCTTGCCTCTATGGCGAAACCGTAAATCCTGCTTCCTTCAGTAATAATTATTCGACCGATGTCAAAGGAATTTAAATCTTTCAAATGATCAATACTCCGTAGTGAACGTTTCTTTTTAACTTCTATTTAAAATTGGCGTTAAAGTTTTAGCTTAAAGAAACTTTCCCAAACTGCATTTTTGAGAAAAGAAAAATTGTGCAGCTGCTAATGGTACATCAGTTTTTCTTCATATTTCCTCAAGTGCTCGCTGGCTTCGCCTATATCCATGAATAGGGCATCAACTCTCTCCACATCCTCAAGAGTGACGCTTTTGCGTTTCATGGCTGTGGCGTTTTGGGCTGCTAGGCTGAGGAGTTGCACAGCATATCTGAGCGAAGATTTTGCTCCAATATTTGTAAGTCTCTCTAGGGCGTCATTTTCTATGGTAACCTTTTCTTCTCTTGCCCGTATGCTTAGAATTTCTTTTATGCTTTCTGCGTCATACTCATGAGTCGCAATTATGACTGAGCGGTCTAGAAGGTCTAATGGGAAGCCCATGGGGCTTTTTACGTCTGTGCCGCGGATGGTTGTTACGCCTCGGTTTGTTGCCAAAATAATTATTGGAACAAGTTCGCTTTCCAGGGCTCTTCCGAGAAAGCTGAAGGCTTCCAAATCTAGTAGGTGGCTGTCGTCTATGAATAGGACGCCTGGGTGTATGAAGGCTTTTCCAGAATCCACCCATTCCTTTACTTGTTGGTCTACAGCCATGCGCACTTCCGTGTCTATTTCCTTTGATTCTGAACCTCCAAAAAACAGCGAGAAAAATCCCCCTGACCTTTGTCTGGCGTTGAGTTCGTCTAAATCTGCCAAGGTAAGCGAGTAAACAAACTCTTTCTCCTTTAAAACGTCGCCTGTTGGTCTAGGAATTTTTTGGCTTGTATCCACATCATAGGTTTTGCCTTTTGTGCTTTCTAGGCTTAAACCGAGGTTTGCCACCCTTCCCGTTTCCGCATCTATCTGGATGACATGCCCCTCGGTTATTCCTTGCTGGATTATTTGTTGGGCAATGGAGGCTCCTGCTTCAATGGTTTTTTCTTGTTTGGTGGTTTTTAATGTTATTCGTACGCTTTCTGGAATCTTTTGGTATGGGTTATAGGGATGCGATGTTGTTCTTATGTCAATGCCTACAACTTCGCCCTCATACACTTTGCGCATTTCATGAATTTCAACGCCGATGCATTTTCTTATAGCTTCGATTAAAACTTCTGTTTTCTTTCGTTCGCTGCTGTAGATTTCGCTGCCGCTCATTTGTATGAAGGGAACGTTAGGACCCAACTCTCTGGATATGGCAACAGCGATGGCTGTCTTCCCAGTCCCCGGCGGACCCGCCAGAATCACAGTTTTTCCGCTTAACTTTCCTTCCTTTATCATCTCAACAACTAAACCAGCAGCTTCCCTTGCTTTTTCTTGGCCTACCATGCCATCTTTGACTTTTACTGCTTTCAGATTTTTGTCTAATCCTAAACCTTTAATGTGTGTGTGGGCTCCTACTCGTTCAAAACGGCTGATTTTGGAGGGGACCTCCTTAATTTCAGCCATTTATAAATCCCCTCGGCGAAAATATTTTGGAGAAATTTAAAAACTTATCGCTTCCACTAAAAAGGAAATTAACCATGCAAATTTTACATAAAATTAATGGGGGCCATGTTTCCATTCCCTTTAGTAATTGGTCTATGTCTTTCCCAATATTTTCGCCATGGTAGCCGCCCTCTAAAACGAAGAATGTAGGTTTTTTCAATGCCGCTATGCGTTTTCCTATTTCTCTGTAAGTCTTTTCTGTCAAACCCAAGGAGGCAAGGTCTCCAGCGTGGGCATCAAACCCAGCGGAAACCGCAACAACCTCGAACTTTTTCATGTCAACTTTTCTTAAGGCTTCATCAAGAGTTTTTAAGTAAACTTCTCCTCCACAATCAGCCCACAATGGAAAGTTTAGGCAGTTTGCCTCGCAACCGTAACCCGTTCTAGGATAATGAGGATGCCTATGCAATGAAACATAAGTTACTTTCGGGTCTCTGGAGAAAATTTCCTGTGTTCCGTTTCCGTGATGGCCGTCAATATCCAAGATTAGGGTTGGCTTGTCCAAATGTTTCACTGCTATAGCAATATTATTCAGATAACAAAAACCTCTGGTGTATGCGTCCATCGCAGCGCCATTTCTGCCTACATGATGCCCCGGAGGTCTCATGAGAGAAAAACCATTGTTTTCAGCTGCTAAAATGGCTCCTCCCGCAGAAAGTCTTACATATTCGTAGATGTTTTCGTAGGCTGGTGTGTCTGCGTCTTCTACGAAGCCCTTTTTTAGATTCCATAAGTATTCGGCGTCATGAACCTTTAGCAAGGATTCTTCTGGGACTGGTTCTGGTGTTAAGAATTCGTAGCCTTTCTGCTTTAAGATTTCGTAGGCTTTTCTGACTCTTTCTGGGCTTTCTATGTGTGAGAATCCATAGTTTAGGCATTTTTCTGAGAAGATTATTTTTGTTTTCATGGAAGCTCACGCTTATAGATACATCCTTTATTGTTTTCAAATTAAAATATAACCTCAACCCTAAAAGGTTTAGAGCATTGGCGTGATGAAGAAATGATGATTTCAGAAAACTCCTTCGCCGTATTCCGCTTTGAGTGCCAAACCGTTTTAGAAGACGCCCTAAAGAAACTTTTTCCGAAAATTGAAATTGCACGTTTGACATTCGAAAAACCGCCAAACCCAGATTTTGGTCAGTTGACTTCTTCCTTATGTTTTGAACTTGCAAAAAGCGTTAAGGAAAAGCCCGCAGTTTTGGCTGAACGTATAGTTGAAGCCATGGACAAGTCAAAGTTTTCCTTAATTGAGCGTGTTGCTCAAGCGGGAGGCGGTTACATAAACTTTTATGTTGACTTCGAAAAGTTTTCAGCCCTAGTTATTCAATCAATTATGCAATGGAACAAAGAGTATGGTTTTGTTAAAACTGGAAAGCCATTAAAAATAATTGTGGAACACACCAGCGTAAATCCGCTTCACCCAATCCATATTGGACAAGCCAGAAATCCAATTTTGGGCGATGCTATTGCGAACATGTTTAAAGTCATGGGATACAAGGTTTTTCGCCATTACTATGTTGATGATGTTGGGCGTCAAACAGCAGTCATCGCCTACGGATACAAAAAACTTGGAAAACCCAAACCAGAAGGAAAACCAGACCATTTTATCGGGAAAATCTATACCATAACAAGCTGCCTTATCGAAATTAACCGCCTAAAAAAGGAACTTGAAAAAGCAAAAAGGGCTTCGCTAGACGAGGAAGTTGCGAAGATTAACAGGGAACTGGACGATTGGATGTCTGTGGCTGTAGAGCTGAAAGAACGTTTTCCAACTCTCTTTGAAAAACTTTTGGATGCAATTAGCAAGGATGAAGACCCAGAAAATGAGGTTAACAAGCTAAATCAAGCCTACGAGAAAGGCGAAGAAAAAGCTAAAGCGCTAATAAGAGAGGTTAGCAATTTATGCCTCCAAGGGTTTAGAGAAACCTTAGAGCGGGCTGGAATTTTTTATGATTCATGGGATTGGGAAAGCGATTTTGTATGGAACAAAAGCGTCACAGAAGCCCTTGAAAAACTGAAGAAAACACCTTACGTTTTTGTTTTGGGCGGAGTTTTAGAGTTTGATGCTGAAAAGGCTGTTAACGAGCTGAATTTGAAACATAAACTTAGACTGAGAGAAGATTATGAAGTTCCATCTTTGACGCTTATGCGTGCAGACGGCACAACACTATATACAACACGGGATATCGCCTACACCCTATGGAAATTCGAAAGAGCAGACAAATTCATTAACGTCATAGGCATGGAACAGAGCCTTGCGCAGTTGCAATTGAAAATTGCTTTGCATGCTTTGGGTTATGGAGAGAAGGCTGATAATCTTGTTCACTTCGCCTACAACCTCGTAACTCTTCCTGGCTACAAAATGTCAAGCCGAAGAGGACGCTATATCACCTTTGACGAAGTTATGGACGAGGCAGTTGAGCGGGCTTATAAGGAAGTTTCGAAGCGTTCTCCACAATTGTCTGAAGATGAAAAGAGGAAAATTGCAGAGTTTGTAGGTATAGGTGCAGTCCGCTATGCTCTTGTGGAGGTTGACCCATCCAAACCCGTAGTGTTCACATGGGACAGAGTGTTAAACTTTGAAAAAAATAGTGCACCATACATTCAATACACGCATGCAAGAGCCTGCAGCATCCTACGAAAAGCCGAGAGAAAACCCAAAAACCCAGATTATGGACTGTTGAAGGAGAGGATAGAACAGCAAATAGTTTTAGATTTGGCAAACTTCCCAGAAGTTTTCGTTGAAGCCACTGATTTTCTTAAACCAAATATGATTGCAGAATTTGCAAATTCTTTAAGCGATAAATTTAACACTTTTTACAATGCCCTACCAGTCATAAAGGCTGAACCGAAAGAACTTAGCGATGCAAGACTAGCTCTGGTAGATGCTGTAAGAATTGTGTTAAGAAATGCGCTTAATCTGCTTGGCATATTGGCTCCAGAAAAAATGTAGCCTTTCATGGTACACCTTCGATTATTGCGGTTGCTGTGCTTGTTCCTATGCGGTTTGCTCCAGCCTCTATAAAGGCTATTGCATCAGCGTAGTTTCTTATGCCGCCAGCAGCTTTAACACCCATATCCTTGCCTACTGTCTGTCGCATTAATCTTACATCTTCAATTGTTGCCCCTTCTCCAAACAAACCAGTTGATGTTTTAACGAAATCTGCTCCTGCTTCCTTAACAAGTTTGCAAGCGGTTATCTTTTCATCTCTTGTTAGGTAAGCAGTTTCGATAATTACCTTCACAACTATCTCGTTTGATAACCGTTTAACGTCTAAAACAGCCATTATATCTCGTTTCACAAATTCGTAATCACCAGACTTTAAGGCGCCTAAATTGATAACCATATCCAATTCTTCAGCGCCATCCTCAACAGCCTTAACAGCCTCTAAAGCCTTTATTTCTGGCAATGAAACGCCGAAAGGAAAACCCACGGTGGAGCAAACCTTAACACTTGAACCTTTTAGCAGTTTTGCTGCAAACTTTACGTAGATGGGGTTAACAACTGTGCATCGGAAACCATATTGGATGGCTTCTTTGCAGAGTCTTTCAATATCTTTTTTTGTTGCTGTAGCTTTCACGTTGGTTGAATCAATCATTTTAGCTAATTCTTCCCTTGATATTTTCAAACGCATCATCCACCGCTTTAATAGAAACGCAAGCATTTAGCGGTTTCTCAATGCTGGTTCCCAGCTTATTCGTAAAATATAACTTTGTATATGCCTCTAATTGAAAATGGTAAAATCCATGGAACAGGTATGCAAAGAAGACATTAAGGCTGGTTTAAAGAAGCTTGGATTAAAAAAGGGCGACATTGTAGGTGTTCACAGTTCTTTAAGCAGTTTTGGGTATGTTGAAGGAGGCGCTGACACTATTATTGATGCTTTGTTAGAAGTTGTCGGAAAAGAAGGAACCATAACCATGCCAACACACTCAAACAATCTAGAAAAGATTGAATTGTCGCCAGAGGAAAAAGCTGCAGGGGTTTCGTGGCTTTTCAAAATCTTACCATACCAACCCAAAAGAGACGCCCTGCACGACGGGAATAATACCAGAAACTTTCAGAAAACGCCATGGAGTAATAAGAAGCCAACATCCAAGCTTGTCAATAGCAGCCATAGGTCCAAAGTCTAAAGAAATAACAAGCGCTGGAGATGGAAAAAGTCTAGATGGCTGGAAAGTAGTGTAAGAACTTGACGGCTATATACTCTTGATAGGCGTAGGCTTGGAAGTCTGCACCGCCATGCATCTCGCAGAAAGCATGGTTCAACTTCCAAAGCACATACTGGAAAAGATAACTCCGCCGAAATGGTTTGTAGAGAAATACCCAGAAAATGAGTGGGAATGGGATGTGGGGCCATATCCAAATTTTGCAAAATTGGAAAAACCATGCCTAAAACATAAAATAATGAAAACTGTTAAGGTTGGAAAAGCAACCCTTAAACTTGTTAGGTTAAAAGACCTAATCAACTTGTACGCAGAATACTTGAGAAAGAATCCAGACATGTTCTACGCTTAAAAAACATTAAAGCCTTGTTATGAGTGAACACACCATAATTGGGAGGATCAACGAAGCATCGCCTTCAATCATAACCATGTCTGCTTTCTGGCTTATCTTACCCCAAGAAACTGCTTCTCTTGGTCTTGCGCCTGATAAGCTTCCATCCCATTCATCAGCCGTGGAAACATAAACCGCATAATCTAACCCTTCTCTGAACTGGTTCCACCAGAGCGTGTGATGCTTCGAAATTCCGCCGCCAACAATTAGTGCACCCGTCTTTTTTGCAGCAAAAATGGCGTCGCTGAGCTCACCGGAATCCTTCAACAAATTAATTTTAAAGTTGTGGTCTTGTGAAAAAAGCCAAAGCTGATAACCAACCGCTCCATCGGTAATGCCAGGCACGTAAACTGGTATGTTGTTTTTTGCTGCCCAATAAAGGATGGAGCTTTCGTTGCATATGCGTTTTCCAATTTCACGGCATAGTTGACTTGTGGATAATTCTTTGATGCCTTCATTCCATAAATTTTGGAGAAGCTCTTGCATTTTCTTTTCAATTATTATTCCATAACTCTCGTTTGGAACCAAGACATTTCCTAAACGGTTTATCTTTTTCCTACGAAGTTCAGCGTCATCCATCAAAAATGAACCCTTATAATAATTCTTCCAGCATCTAGCAATATCATGGTCGAGGGTTCCACAAGTTGTAATTATGATATCAACAAGTTTTCGCTTAACAAGCTCTCTTAAAGCGCCTCTTGTTCCAGTAGCCACAAGATTTCCAGTAAAAGAAAGAAACTTTACATATTCGCTGTCCTTAATCATCCTTTCTAAAATGTTGACGCCTACAGCCAATTTCCCCGCAGTAAAACCCCAAGCCTTCTCCATTTGCAAAATAAGGTCGTTAACAGATATGCCCTTAAAAAGATTATAATCTTCGATTTTTTCTAACATTGCTTCAGTCTCCATAATCAAACTAAAATATGATTTTTAAGATAAATAACTATTGAACTAGTTGACTAGGTAGGCTATGATTTTTTCATATACATCCTTGTTTCTTAGGTCTTCGTTGCCAGCGTAAATGCTTGGATTGTCATTAACTTCCACAACTACAAAATTGCCGTTGACTTCTTTAATATCCACGCCATAAAGTCCATGTCCAACAACACTGCAAGCCTTCAAAGCTGTTTCTTTCAATTGTGCTGGAGCGTTCTCTCTTTTCAGCGTCACGGTTCTTCCCCAAACAAAGCTTGGTTTACCTCTCCTTTTTGCGCCGTGTTTCCATCTACCCTTCGGCACCATATACTTGCAAACATACAAGACTTCGCCGTTTAAGACTCCGACTCTCCAGTCAAAGGCTGTTGGCATAAACTCTTGAACAGCCAAAACATCTGATCTTCTGAAAAATCTTTTTGCCACTTCTCTGAAACTTGTTTCGCAAGCCACTTTCTCCACATACCTTGAAAAACTTGTGTATGGCGCTTTCACCACAACTGGTCTTCCGAAGGTTTTGAAAATTTCAATTATGCGCTTATGATGAAACTCGTCCTTGTTTAGGAAAATTGTTGGAATATGGGGAATGTTATATTTTTTGAAAAGAGAATATAGGTGGATTTTGTTTCCGCAGATTTGTATGGATTTTGGATCATCAACCACGTTCAAACCCATTTCCCAAGCCGCTTTAGAAACTATGTAGGCGGTGTAAAGCGGATCTGTTGTGGCTCTAATAAAAACTGCATCATATTTTGGAATTTCTTGGAGATGCTCTCTAAATAAGAAGTTAAAGGTGTGACCCATTCTCTCCGCTGTCTTTCTAAAGTTTTGTAATGCCATTTCCTCTTTCGGGTCAGAAAAGTTGTATCTTTCAACAAAACATGCTATTCTAGACAATTAAGGGGTCACCATTGTTAAAATTCGGGAAACTTCTTCAGAGATTATCCTTAAATCTTGTGTGGAGATTTCTTCTCTTTTTAAGGGTTGAAGCCCGCACAAATACACGCTGTTCTCAATGCGTTGCGCATGCAATTTGCAAATAGGTATTTTGAACACTTCATAAACCTTAGCTGAAAATCTCTTTACATCTTCTTCTAAATTGCATTTTCCGAAAATAGACTTGAATGAGAGCATATTCCCCCTTAAAGGTCGCACGCATACATCGAATTTGTAGTTCATACCCAAGCTTTTTATGGCTCTGTATAGGGCGCTTCTATTCTTTGCAATTCTGTATCCATCATAAGAGAAGGGATTAACCGCGAAAACCAAAACTAGAAAATTGAATTGAGAAATTATTTGTTTTACCGAGTCTGTTACCATGTATGGGATTGTTGGAATTCCCGCCTTCGAAGCCCTAAGCAGCAAAAGGGGCGTTCTATAAGCGTCTAGAAGGCTTTCGCTTGGTGGAATAACGGGGTTGCCCAAAACCTCCGCATGTAAGGAAACATAGTATCCAGTTTTTAAATATCTATAATCATTGTTTATGTTGAGAGTGAAGTCTTTAACTGAAGATTCGAGGAAAGTTGACGGTTTCATAACGGGCAAGTTTGTTGTTAGGTCGATGTTTGAGACGACCAACACGCATGTGACACCAGATTATTGAATGCTCGGTATTGCTTCAGTCATATTTAAAATTAACTGTACTCTTATATCCCCATTCCAGAACCAAATATAATGAAGAGGAGCCGAATACGTACAAAACCCTAGAAGTCCTAGGTCCAGAACACGAATTTTCATTGGTTAACGAAGAGTTAAAAGCGTTACCAATAGTGGACAAAGTCATAAAAGATGTTCACGGCCGCATCGTAAACTTTGTGGAACAATCCCATTTCACTTTTGGAAAGGAACTTCAACTTCACGTTATGGAAATTAAACCTAACATGCCATTCAAATCTCCAGAAAAATTCGAAGAAACCATGCATGGGGCAGTTTTAACCATTGCAGAATTTCTGAAAAGCAAATATAGTGCGTATCTTCTTGGAACAGGAATGCATCCACTGCTTACGCTTGAAGAAACCATGATTTGGCCTCACCGCCACAAACAGATTTACCAAGCCTACAGTAAGGTTTTCAACCTTAAACAGCATGGGTGGCTTAACATTCAAAGCTTCCAACTAAACATTCCATACTTTAACGAGACACAAGCAATTTTAATGCATAACATTCTGGCGGAAATATGTGCGTATCTGTCAGCAATTTCAGCCTCCTCACCCATTTATGAAGGAAAATTTGGCGCCTACGTGGATAACCGATTATATTTTTACATGACCAATCAGAAGGAAGTAAATTCAGTAACCGGAGACGTAATCCCAGAATACATTTTCTCTTTTTCCCAGTATAGGAAAGAAATTATAGAAAAATACTCCATGGAATTAGCCGAAAAAGGCGTAGACAAATGCCTTCTCTACAAAGACTGGGTTAACTCCCGAGGAGCAATCTTCCGATTTGACAGAAAAGCCATCGAAATAAGAATCATGGACGAACAAGAATGCATCAAATCAGATGTTGCCCTAAGCTGCTTTTTAAGGGCACTATTAAGGGGGTTGATGAAGAATAAGCCTAACCTTTTGCCTCACCAGACTCTTGTGAAAGACTTTAACTCCGTTATAACCGCAGGATTAAACGCAGACGTTTTGCATCCGAAGGGAAAAACTGCCAAACAAGTCTGCGAACATTTTTTCAAAATTGCGTGGGAAAACGCTTCAAATGAGGAAAAGCAATACCTTCCACTGATACAGAAGAGAATTGAAAGGGGCAACCTATCCACAATTATAAAGGAAAAAGTTCAAAGAAAAGCTCAAAAAACAGATTTTAAAGAAGCCATCATCACTGTTTACTTGGAACTTGTGAAAAGCCTTATGAAGAATCAACCATACTTCTAAAAGTCTATGGAGAATCTGCCATGACAAACCAAAGACAAGAAAACTTCTTTAACGTATGTGCTAATTGCAAAATTAGCTGTTGCCAAAATGCGAGACCTCCAATAACAAATGAGCGCAGAAAAATTATTGAAGAATACTTGAAAGAGCATAAAATTCCAATCCAGAATCCATTTATGAAAACAATGTACACTTTTCCAAGAGAAGACGCTGAAGGATACTGCGTATTCTATGACAAACAAACAAGAAAATGCAAAATTCACCCAATAAAACCAGAAACTTGCGTGGCCGGACCAATAACCTTTGACATAAACAAACAAACCCAAAAAATTGAGTGGTACTTAAAAATGGAAAAAATATGCCCCCTTGCAGGTGTTTTCTATAAAAATGACGAAATACTCAAAAAACATTTAGAATCAGCTAAAAGGGAAATTCTTAAACTTGTGAATGGTCTTGAGCCAGAAGCCTTGAAGGCTATATTAAAAATAGAAGAACCCGAAACCTTCAAAATTGATGAGGATACCATTGAAAGCCATGTCTTCAACAAATTATCCCCTTAACGTCTGAATTAGGAAATCTTGGCGGGCCCGAGTAGATTCAAATCCTCGTTTAAATTCCCCATGTTCAGCCCCCTGTACATAATATTTT
>JARYMR010000039.1 GCA_029907045.1 Candidatus Bathyarchaeota archaeon | reverse complement strand
TAATTATTAAATAAACGCCTTGCGCTTGTGCGGGGTTTGGATGCCTTTAAAAGATGAATGTGGAATATGCGGCAGAGTTCTCCCTTATGCCTATCTTAGGCGCTGTCAAAGGTGTGGAAAACTTTTCTGCAAAGATTGCATGGTTCCAGACATTTCCACAGGCGACCCAACAAAAATGCTGTGCCTCCATTGTGCAAGAAAAATAGTTTCGCCAAAACCCACCACAAAATATGGAGCACTAACCAACCATCTAAAATTTAGGGCAGCCTTCACTAACACCGTTAAGCTTTCCCTTGCCGAAATAGATGGAATAATAAGGGATAACCTGTCCATAAGTGCATATAAAAACGAGAAATGGTGGAACAACAATCCAACCAACGCTCACGCTAAGGCTTGGATAGACGCTGGATGGAGAGTGCAAGAAACAAATTTGAAAGAAGGCTATGTAATCTTCCAAAAAATGAAGGAAATACCGACAAAAGAGTTTAAGAAAAAGGCTGAAGGCAAAGAAATCAAAAAGCCTTTCACGCCTATTCCAGCTCGGTTTCCAAAAAGCAAAAAACCATCAAAAACAAAAGTTTCAAAACTCTACGCTAAACTCAAAAACATAGAAAGACAAAGAAAAAACATACCTATTTATCCAGGCAACTTCAAACCAAAAACGATCCATGAAAAGAAACTGTTTAAGCCAGAAAAGAAACCCCAATTATAAAAAGAAATTTTATTTATTTCCATTCTAAATATCAATACGGAAAACCATGAGCGGTCGTCGTCTAGTCTGGTTAGGACACAATAGTTATTCTGTGTAAGCCTTCCAAGCTTGCGATCCCGGGTTCAAATCCCGGCGACCGCACCAAACACCACTTATAAATCATTAGGTTTTATTTCTTAAAACAAAAGCTACTCTCGAGTTTGCAGAAAACTAGAGAGGTAGGTCTGCTATTGGTTTGATTTTATATCAAAAGTATGGAAAAGATTGAAGGTTAATGGTTTATTTTGTTTAAAATTTTTGGGAATGTTCTATAAAGTGTACAGATGTCTTTTGTAATGATCTCTGGTTTTTGTTGGTTTTTCTTTAAATCTTCATGGGAGTAAAATTGTGATGGAATAAAGACGGTTTTCATTCCAGCCTTTTTTGCGCCTGCTATGTCTTCTGCTGGGCTGTCGCCAACATAAACTGCTTCTTCTGCTTTCACTTTAAGCCTTTGTAAAGCTTCTTGGAAAATTTTCTGGTGGGGTTTGCGCCAGCCTACGTCTTCGGAAACCAAAACTGCATTGAAGAAATGGTTTATGCCCATTTTTCTGAGACCAGCGTAAATTACGGGTGCATATGTGAAGTTTGAAATTACACCCAGCTTATACTCTATGGAAGTTTTCTCTAAAAACCTTTTTGCACAGGGTCTAAGCTCTAGCGAGTTCAGATAGTCTTCAAAGAATATGTTTACGGCTATTTTTATACGTGAGTCTTCAGAGCTTACCTTAAACCCAAGATTGTTTAGGGCTTCTGAAATCCAAACAGCGTTCGTTACTTCCACCAATTTTTCGTATCTTATAACACGGTATTTCTCATGGGCTTGAGTGTAAGCCTCTAAAAAGCTTTCTACGCTGATGTTGAAGCCTGCGTCAACTAAAGCCTTATACAACTTCATTTTTGAATTTTCTAATCTGTAATTTTTAACATTTGTCAGTGTACCGATGAAATCGAAAATTATTGCTTTTATATGTGGCAAGGCGAATTCCCTTTTTATTTTTGTTTATTATTAATTCATTTTTGCAATGTTTATTTCCACATAATAATATTTACGTACACGTTCGCTAATTTGACATATTTGAACACCAATGTCCTTCAGAGAATATTTACATGAAAAAGCTGAAGAGTCAAGGCATAACGAATCTGTAGCATATCTAATGTTCTTGGCTGGCGTAATGTTTTTTGTAGGCGGAATGTTAGAAACCATAAGCTTGGCTAAAGTAATATTGCTTGGAGAACCAGAATGGTTCCTTTTCATACCATATTATCCACAAGCGCATCCCGGTGCAATCTTGGGATTGGCCATGATCATCAGTGGTTTATCTTTGATGGTTTTTGGAATAGCTTCTGGCATAAACTATTCAAAGGATAGGAGCTGGTATATGCAAGAACTTCGTAAGGCAAATTCTTTAGAAGAGGTTATGATGCAAGGCAAAACTGCAAAAAATGTGTATAAGAAGAAAAAGGCAAAAGTCTAAAGAATTTTTGAGGCGATTTCATCTATTTTTTCTGCGAAGACTGTTTTTAAGAGCTTGTTTGTTTTTCCTATGGATTCTTCAATTTTGGTGTCGAACGGGATTTCTCCCAAAAATGTCACGTCTAAATTTTGAACTTTTTGCTGTATAGCCTTGGAATGGTTCATTTTCATGTTTTCGACAACTCCTATGATTGGAACTCTCAACGCTTTTAATAGACTTACAAGTTTTCTGACGGTTTCAAAAGCCAAAAGGGAAGATGTGGTTACGATTAGGAATTTTACGTTCCTAATCAACCGCAACAAGTCTAATGTTGCATCTCCAATCCCAGGCGGCATGTCCACAATCAGAAAATCCAACTTGCCCCATCTTGTTATTGCAAGTAACTCGATTAAGACGTTGGAGACATCAATTCCTCTAAATGGCGATGCGTGTTCACCCGAGTAATAAATTATTGAAATATACTTTAAACCGTAAACTTCTGGTGGAACCAGACCTTTCTCTTCCTTAGGCTGTACGCTCTCAATGCCTAATATCAAATGTGTTGAAGGACTCGTAAAATCCAAGTCAAAAAGACCGGCACTGTAACCCTTTTTTGCTAACGTTAATGCTAGGGTTGATGCCACTAGGCTTTTGCCAACTCCGCCTTTGCCGCTTGAGACAGCGATTATGTTGTGAATTTCCTTAATACGCTCGTTTATTATGCTTATTCTTGGGTCTGCCATGCTATTTCAGTCCTTTAATGCTTTCAAGCCAGATTCCGCGTCCTTCTAGTATTTCGAAGTCTGGGCTTCCACATTTTGGACATTTGATGTAAGTGTGGGCAATTTCTGGGACAAAATGTATGGCTTCTGCCATTTTGTCATCCAGTTTTTCTTTACTAAAGAACCATTGAGTTCCGCAGACTCTGCATTTCAACTTTGCCTTCATTGTTTCTATATGAAACCTTGCTTTCTGAAGCTTACCAGACTTCAGCTGTGAAAGGGCAAATTCCAGTATGTTGGACTCAACTTGTTGTAGTTCGCCAACCTTTATTTTTACCTCTGTAACTTCCGTTAATCCTTCTTTTTCTGCTATTTGCGATGCTGTTGTAATTATTGCTTCTGCCAAAGCCCATTCATGCATAAACAAGCCTTCTCAAAGCCATAATTTTAAGTTATCCGTTTCAAGGCTTTCTCCACTTCTTCCCGTATTATATATCCTCCCATGTGAAGTATGGGTTCTTTAGTTTCTGGGTCTATGTTCATTGTTGCTGTGCATGGGTAACTGTGGTGGGCTTTTGCTATTGAATCGTAAAGAATTTCCTTTTTCAATTCTACTCCAACAAGTTTTTTGGCTATGTACCATGTGGAACCGCATGGGGCGCTTCGCCTAACAATTGCAGAGTCTATAACTTTTTGTTTACCTCTTTTCGCAATTACTATCTCTAATAAGGGTCTTCCTACCTTCATTTCTTCTATAAACTTCGAAATTATTGGCTTATCCTTTGATGTTTCCAAAGAACAGAAAGGTTTTGGAAAAGCGTATTCCAGTCCAAACTCCAAGCATTTTTCTTCCAATTGCTTTTTCAAGCCAGATGGGACTTCGTTAAAATCTTCAATTGGCACAATTAACCCTTTAATTTCAGCATTTTTTATGTATTTGGGCAATTCCAAAAGCAAGTCCTTGTGCAGTCCAGAAGTTACGCATAAATCAGCTTTTGGAATTTTCTTTGGCATATACCCTTCTGGATTGTCTATGAAAGTTGGAAGCTCCGCGGGATTTGGAAGTTGTATTGCTGCTCGAATGTTGCGGACGAAGCTGTAAACGTTATATTTGCATGAGTCGCAGTAAAGTCCACAGGATTTGCAGAAGCTTGGGTCGTTTATCAAGTTTCTTATTACTTTTTCCGCAAATTCTCCACTGTAAATGAAAATTAAATTCAAGATTTCTTTATCTATCAAGTTTAAAACCTAGGTGGCGGCAAGCAATATATGTTCCAAGAATAGGTCTTCTGGGAAGGCTCCGATAAATTCCACCTTCTCATTTATAATAGTCTTTGGTGTTCCCATGACCGCATATTTTAGGGCTAAATGGGGGAATTCGCTTATATCAACCACATCCGCCCTTATCAAATCGTTTTCTATGGCAAATTTTTGAGCTGTGCTTGCAACCATTGGACAGTATGGGCATGTTAAGGTTACAAAAACTTGAATGTGAACTGGAGTTTTGATTTCTTTAAGCTTATTCTTTGTTTCTTCTGAAAGGTCTGTTCTCCCTCTTGAAACGTTTATTATGCTTTCCAGAAGGGTTTGGAACTCATAGCCATAGGGCAGTCCATAAAACCTTATTCCATAATCCTTTTCGCCTATAATGATTAAGGCTGGAACCTTGTCGATGCCGTATCTTTTAGCCTTTTCCGCATCAACAAGAAAATCGTAAATTTCAATCTTAATCTTATCATTTAGGGCTGCTAACTCGTTGATTAGTTGTCTTGTTTGTGCACAAAATTGGCATTCAACTTCTTGGGTGAACATTATAATTTTTACTGAATTCTCTATTTTCTCTTTGAGTTCAGCTTTAATATGCTCCTTATGTTCTTCAGGTATCAAACTCACTTGGACTCACCATCCCCTATTTATTCCTTCAACTTTTCTAAAATTATTGCTGGACAAATCCTTTTTACTCCTTCAATAGTTCCAATTTTCTCTGATATAAATTTTGTAAGTTCCCTTCCATCTCTTGTCCAAATTTCCGTCATTATCATATGGTCTCCAGTGGATGTTGCAACACATTTAATTTCTGGAAATTCGCAGAGTTTTTGGGCTACTTCTAAAAGTTTTGGCGGGTCAGTTTCCAATCCTACTATGGCAACAGTATTTATTCCCAGTTTTCTTGGGTCAATCTGAACTGTGAACTTTTTTATTACTCCTTCCTTCTGCATGGCTAAAACCCTTTTTCTAACGGTTGACTCATTAATTTTCAGTTTTTCAGCTATTTCTGTGAAGGATTTTCGCCCATCTTCTTCTAGCATTTGAAGGATTTTTGCATCAGTTTTATCTAGGGTTGACATGCCTTTTTCATTCCTGTTTTAGTATTTTTTATCTGAATTTCGTCTATTTTTATCCGAAAAATATATAAAACAGTCTGAGATAAAAGTTTTTTGTTCCTAAAAACGAATGGAGGTTGATAAAATGGAAGAAAAAAGACCTTTATTGAGACTTGGTGAACCAGCTCCAGATTTTGAAGCCATCACTACACATGGAAAGATTAAGCTTTCAGATTTCAAGGGAAAATGGGTTATTCTGTTTTCTCATCCAGCAGATTTCACGCCTGTTTGCACTACGGAATTTGTTGCTTTTGCAAAAATTCATGATGAACTTGTGAAGCGAAACGTTCAGCTAATTGGTTTGAGCATAGACAGTGTTTACTCCCACATAGCATGGGTTAGACGAATAAAGGAAAAGTTAGGCGTGGAAATTCCATTTCCAATAATAGCCGACTTAGATATGAAAGTTGCAACACTTTTCGGCATGATTCACCCAGGAATGAGCGCCACCGCTGCAGTACGTGCCGTTTTCTTCATAGACCCAGAAATGACATTAAGAGCCATGATATACTACCCATTAAACGTTGGAAGAAACATGGACGAAATATTAAGGGTTGTTGACGCCTTACAAACAGCCGACAAATATAAGGTTGCCTTGCCAGCTAATTGGCGACCGGGCGATGCAGTTATTGTTCCACCGCCTTTAACGCAGGATGCAGCAGAAAAACGTTTACAAGAAGGCTATGAATGCGTGGACTGGTTCCTATGCAAAAAGAAACTCCCTTAAAATCCCTCTTTCTTTTTTAATTTTAAAAAGGAGGTGAAAGTTTGGCACAAAAACTTCATGCAAATGCAAAATTGGTTAAGGAGTTAAGGATTGCAGTTGATGATGGCAGAGCCCACAGCATATGCCTTGACCTTCCACCAGAACTTGGCTCAGACATAGGCCCAACAGCTTTGGAATGTACCGTAATGAGTTATGCTGGTTGCTTTGCAACCATTTTCGCTTTAACAGCCAAGAAAATGCGTGTTCCATTAAAAGATTTAGAAGTTAAATTGGAAGCTCTAAAGTCAGACGAAGCGGGCACAATAACAGAGGCTAACTTTGATATTCAGGTTAAAGCCGAAGCTTCAGAAGATAAAATTCAAAGAATTTTCAAGCTAACATTAGAAAATTGTCCAGTTGGAAAACTCTTTGAAAAGGCAGGAGTTAAAGCAAGCTACAACATGAAAACCACGCCGTAACCGAATTCCTCTTTCGTTTACCTCACTTAATCAAAGAGTTAATTTTTAAAACTTTTATTACTTGTTCTCCAGACTTAGCGGCTAATATTTTTATTTTAAGTTCATTAAGCATAGTTGAGGCGCCAGGTCCTACTTCGCCTGAAATAACCATATTTACTTTCATGTCTGCCAAATATTTCGCTATCACAGGTCCTTTGCCATGACTAAGCGATGCAGCCGGATTCTCTATTACTTCCAAATTCTTAACCATTCCATCTTGTATGTCTATGATTGTGAAGGTTTTGGCATGACCAAATTCGTGCGAAACAGTATCTTCTAGCCCTTTATCGCCTTTCGTTGCAACAGCAACTCTTAAACTATTAGGCTGTTCTTCCATTAGGCTATCACTTTTTCTCTTGAATTAGCCTCTTTAGCTCTTCGATGCGTTTATTTATGTCCGCCAGTTCCAATTCTATGCTGCTTTTTAAATCCTCTAAGGCTTTCAATTCTTCATTTGGGTCGGCTGGATAGGGATAGTAAGGGGTTCGAGCCCACGGTGGAGGCCATGGATGTCTTGGACACCACCATCCTCTTGGTCGGTAATGCCATCCTCTCATTTTGGCTCACCTCTATTTTGTGATATGTCACATAATATTCGGAGCGTAAACTATTTAAGTTTTGTGATATATCCCATAAACCATGTCAGGATGGCAATGGCGCAGAAGACGAAGACACGGAAGAGTTGGAAGACCACCAAAACCCATAGCCGTAACCACCAACCCCACAACAGAAATACTTGAACCCATACCCAAAAAAGGTTTAGAACCCATCTATTTAGAAACAGCCGAAATAGAAGCACTAAGACTAATAGACTTGGAAAAGTTATCCTTTGAAGAAGCTGGCGAAAGAATGATGGTTTCAAGAAATACCGTTTGGCGATTGGTTGAAAACGCAAGAGAAAAACTCATAAGAGCCATATTTGAAGGCAGAGAAATCATTATACAAAAAGAAGAGTAAACGCTCTTCCTCGTTTATCCTGGGAATGGACATGTTTTTGTTGGACAGCCACCAGCATACTCAGATTCAGCCGTGACAAATTGTCTTTCCTTAGTTTTTATTTCTCCTATGTATAGGACTTGTTCTGGCTTGCTTCCATATCTGAAAACGGTTACGCCCTTACATTTTAGTTTCCAAGCAAGTTCGTAAACCATCCTCACATCTTCCACGGTGGCTTCTGTGGGCATATTAACGGTTTTTGAAACTGCATTGTCTGTGTACTTTTGGAAGGTTGCTTGCATCCGCACATGCCATTCAGGCTTAATGTCCAAGGCTGTAACAAAAACCTTCTTGACATCTTCTGGGACTTCAGCAATTTTTTGAACAGAACCAGTTTTGGCAATTTCCTCCAAAAGTTTGGCGCTGTAAAATCCTCTTTCCTTTGCCGTCATCTCAAAAAGTGGATTTGTTTCGAAAAGTCTTGTTCCGCCTAAAACGTTTCTTATGAATGATATGGCGAATATGGGTTCAATTCCTGAAGAGCAGCCGGCGATTATGCTTATGCTTCCAGTTGGCGCTATTGTTGTTACGGTGGCGTTTCGCATAGCCTTATACTTGTCTTTCCAAATACTATTTTCAAAGTTTGGGAAAGAACCCCTTTCCTCAGCTATTTCCATAGATTTTGTGTGGGCTTCTTCGTCGATGAATTTCATTAGTTTTTCCGCAAGCTCCAAAGCCTCTTCAGAGTCATAGCGAATTCCAAGTTTTATGAGCATGTCCGCAAAACCCATAACCCCTAAACCTATTTTCCTATTTGCTTTTGTTATTGCTTCTATCTCTTTTAGTGGATACTTGTTAGCATCAATAACATTATCAAGAAAGTGAACCGCATTCCTAACGGTGTCCCTCAATTTTTGCCAATCTATATTTCCATCCTCAACCATTCTTGAAAGATTTATTGAACCCAAGTTACAAGATTCATAAGGCAAAAGAGGCTGTTCACCACATGGGTTGGTTGCTTCTATCCTTCCAACTGCTGGTGTTGGATTATGCCTATTAATCTCATCTATGAAGATAACACCGGGGTCTCCGCTCATCCAAGCGGATTTTGCCATTAAATTCCAAACATTTTGGGCTTTTAGCTTTCTCACTTTTTCCTTGTTTCTTGGATTTATCAGCCAATATTCGCTGTCTTCTTCCAATGTCTTCATAAAATCGTCGGTCACAGCAACTGAAATGTTAAAGTTTGAAAGAAAACTCGGCTTCTGTTTTGAAGTTATGAATTCAAGAATGTCTGGGTGGTCAACTCTCAAAATGCCCATCATGGCGCCTCTCCTTTTACCCCCAGCCTTTATCACTTCCGTGGCTGTGTCAAAAACACGCATGAAACTTACGGGACCAGAGGCTACGCCTTTTGTTGACCTTACAATGTCTCCATTTGGTCTCAATTTTGAAAAGTCGAAGCCTACGCCTCCTCCGCTTTTTTCTATTAAAGCCATGTTTTTCACTGCTGCGAAAATGCTCTCTAGAGAGTCTTCCACTGGTAAAACAAAACATGCAGATAACTGACCCAACTCTGTTCCAGCATTGAAAAGTGTTGGAGAGTTTGGAATAAACTCAAGCCTCGTCATCATGCCATAAAAAATCTTTGCACTTTCATTTGGGTCTTCGCCGTATAATTTGTCAACGTTTGCTATGGCTTTGGCTATTCTCTCAAACATTTGCGCTGGAGTTTCTACAATTCTTTCCGTTTCATCTTTTAAGAGGTATCGCCTATTCAAAACTTCAAGGGCGTTAACTGTCAATTTTGGTTCTACAATTCCAAGCGTCTCTTTTAACTCTCTTATCTCCTCCTTCTTTTTCCTATAACTCTCATATTCCTCAGCAACTTTTCCGTAACCGCTATTCTTCAAAACTTCAATGACAATATCTTGAGCATCTTCAACAGATGGAATTTTCTCCCTAAATCTTTTCTCAATAAGCCTAACAACTTCCTTTGTTAAAGTTTCCGCCCTTTCACCATTTTCAAGCTCTACAGCAATAAATGCCCTATGTATTGCATCTTTAATTTTTGCTGAATCGAAATCAACAATTTTTCCGTCTCTCTTCCTTATTTTTGTAATAGACATGCGGATGACCATTTCAAAAATAAACAAATTTTAATATAAAAGGTTTGAAATATCCGCGTCCATTATTCCTTTTTTACAAACTGGCTTTTAGGCGCGCCGCAAACTGGACAACCCCAATCCTCTGGCAAAGCCTCGAAGGATGTTCCAGGCTTTATATCTTGTTCTGGGTCTCCAATTTCTGGGTCGTATATGTAACCGCAAACTGTGCATTCCCACTTATCCATAGTTCACCACTTAATTCTAATATGAAGCAGCGAGGACAAAATATAAAGCTTCTATAAGCCCATAATAGCATTATAAAGGTGCGAAAATGGAGAAAACAAAATTTTATGTTTTACCACCATTGCCCTATGATTATAAGGATTTAGCGCCCTACATTTCTGAGGAACAATTAAAAATACACCACAGCAAACATCATCAAGCCTACGTTAACGGCGCCAACAATATTCTTCAAAAACTGGATAAGGCAAGAAAGGAAAACGCGGAAATAGACATTAAATCAACACTAAAAGAACTCTCATTCAACATTGGAGGGCATTTACTGCATTCGCTTTTCTGGGGAAATTTGGCGCCTCCAAGCAAGGGCGGCGGAAAACCAAGCGGAGTTTTAGGAGAAGTTTTGAATAAAGAGTTTGGAAGTTTTGAAAGGTTCAAGAAAGAGTTTTCACAAGCTGCAGTTAGCGTGGAAGGTTCTGGATGGGCAGCATTAACCCTTTGCAAGCAAACTGGCAGACCAATAATAATGCAGATAGAAAAGCACAACACTAACGTTTACCCAATGTTTCGAATTCTACTGATTCTCGACGTTTTTGAGCACGCATATTACATTGATTACAAGAATGAAAGAGCCAGATTTGTAGAGGCCTTCTGGAACATCGTCAACTGGGACTCAGTGAACAAGAGACTGGAAGAAACATTGGGATAATGCCTAAACTCTCCTCAATTTTTTCTCTGCTTCTGAGTCAGGGTTAGGGGTTACTCGCTCGTAACTGCATGTCTTGGATTTCGCTGCGCTGCGCGCTATTACACAATATCTTGAGTTACCTTTTTCGACATAACCCTTCGCTTATATTCCAAAAGCGTGATCGGCGCTTGGTTGTTATCAGTTTGAAGGCTGGCAACTGCAGAAATGTTTATTTGTAAAAAATGGGGAATGCTGTAGTCGCTGAGATCATTGTTTCTTAAGGAGGCGTTATTTTTATCGCTTGTGAAGGACATTGGGTTTCGCATGCAAGGCATTGTATGCAGTCTTTTTCTCGAGCTGGATCGGATTTCTTTTCAGAAACTGGATGTCCTGGAGTATCTGCCCAATCGAATACGTTCACGGGGCAGACTTCTATGCATACGCCGTCTCCTGTGCAAACATCCCAGTCAACAGCCACGTTGGTTCCGTGTATGCCAAGTTTATTAGGAGGCTCCAGAGGTCCCCAGACGTTATGATCATTATGTTCTCCGACAACTTGGCGGCTCTTTTGAAAATTCGGGTCTATTGGCAAACAGCTCACCATTTAACCGATAAAGAATACAGACAATATTAGTTTTTCTAATTTTGAAGCGCGAGCTAAGAAATCGTCAACGCGATGGTTTCCAACGACAAACGCTTTGTTTCCATAACTGGGGCCATGCACATTCACTCTGCAATGCCTGAAGTTATGGAACGTGCCTTCAGCAGCCTGCGTGAAGCGTAGAAATAAACGGTTATATTGATGGCAAGTAT
>JARYMR010000038.1 GCA_029907045.1 Candidatus Bathyarchaeota archaeon | reverse complement strand
TTTTAGCCCAAACAGAAGGATTAATAATAGCCCCAGAAACCGCCCACAGCCTAAAATATGTAATTGATGAGGCATTAAGATGCAAGAAAATGGGCGAGAAAAAAGTAATCGCAATGAATTACAGCGGACATGGCTTACTTGACTTAACAGCTTATGAACAGTTCCTCAGCGGCAAACTTGTAGATTATGAGCCAGAAAAAATTGAAATTCCAACATTCAGCTATTAAGGTAAAGAAGATGACGGAAAAACAAGAGTTCAAAATTGTTTTTCTTCCAATAAACTCTTTAAAACCTCACGAAAAAGGCTCTCCACTATATTTGGAACTCCTGAAACAAGAAATTCTTAGAGATGGCTTGCTAAGGTATCCAATAATTGCAGACGAAAAGACCCATGTCATATTGGATGGAATGCATCGATGGCTTGCACTAAAAAGCCTCGGTTATACGCTAATACCAGTAATACTTGTCGATGCTTTCCAAAACCCAAAAATCCGCGTCGGAAGGAGAAGGATTCACCGTTACATATACAATCATGATGAAGAAATAAGAGTTGAGAAAGTCATCTCAGCGGGGCTTAGTGGACACCTCATGAACCCACGCTCCACGAGACACTTTTTCTCCTTTTCAAAATTTCAAAAAATAAATTGTCCCCTTAACAAATTAAGGAAACATGCTCCACAAGATGTTTCCAAATATCTTGCAAAAATGACTAGAGAAGAATGTAACTTAGCCATTAAGGAATGGTTGGAAGAAATATCTGAAGAATTACAGTTTCTAACGAAAAGAAAGGAAGAAGTAGAAAAAGAAATGGAGGAATTCTTAAACAGAATAAAAAGTTTAAACAACTTTCAAATTCACTAACCCTCAACTTTCATTTGCAACCCAAATTGTTTAAACACACAAGTTATTTAATGCTGAACAGCATAATAGCTTGAAGGTTAAATTATGATTCCGATTAATGCTCCACAAATCGGAAAAGAGGAAATTGATGCTGTCTTTAAGGTTTTGAAAAGTGGGATTTTAACTCATGGACTTGGCGCTGGTCCAATGGTTACACAGTTTGAGAAAGCCTATGCAAAGTTTGTAGGAGCAAAGGAAGCGATAGCTGTGAACTCTGGAACCGCAGCCTTACACTTGGCATTGGCGGCAGCAGGTGTAAAACCAGGCGACGAGGTTATTCTTCCAAGCTTCACTTTCGTAGCCACAGCGGAAACTATAGTTATGGTTGGGGCTAAACCAGTCTTTGTGGACATAAACTCAGAAACATACAACATTTCTACAGAAAAAATTGAAGAAGCCATAACAAAAAGGACTAAGGCTATAGTACCTGTAGACCTTTATGGTTTATCAGCTGACATGAAGCCCATAAAAGAAATTGCCGAAAAACATGGATTAAAAATTGTTGAGGACGCGGCTCAAGCCCATGGCACACATTACATGGGAAAACACCCAGGAGCTTATGCAGATGTTGCATGTTGGAGCTTTTACGCAAGCAAGAACATGACGACTGGCGAAGGTGGAATGATAACAACCAACGATGAGGAATTGGCAGAGAAAATTCGCCTTATGAGAAGTCATGGCGAAGTAGAGAAGTATAAGTCCATAATGTTGGGATACAATTATCGCATGCCAGAAATAGAAGCAGCCCTAGGCTATGCTCAGCTTGAAAAATTGCCAAAATTTTTGGCGAAAAGAAGAGAAAATGCGGAAAGACTTGCAAAGAAACTAAAAGGTGCAAAAGAGTTGGCATTGCCAAAAGAACCAAAGGGGTATAAGCATAGTTGGTATCTCTTCACGGTTAGATTGAAAAAAGCAAAAAGGAAAGAAAGGGACAAGGTTGTTGAAGAACTAAAAAGGAAGGGAATTGGCGCAGAGGTTTACTATTCCAATCCAATACACTTAATGCCATTCTACAAAAAATTTGGAAAAAGCCAACTCCCAGAAACAGAAAAGGCTGCAGAACAAGTTTTCTCATTACCAGTTCACCCAAGCGTTACAGCAGAGCAGATAAATTTTATAGGTGAAACAGTTTTACGTTTGATAGGATAGGTTTTACATGTTAAAGTTTATATGGAATGATTTAGGTAGTATTGAACCCTCTTGTTAAAGTTCTCATAAGGGGATTAGTGTTATGAAGAAAGTTAAGGTTATTATAATGGGAGCGGCGGGTAGAGACTTCCATAACTTTAACGTTTACTTCAGAAATAACGATGCTTACGAGGTAGTCGCCTTCACAGCCACACAGATTCCAGGCATCGAAGGCAGAACATATCCCTCTGAACTCGCAGGTTCCAACTATCCTAAAGGAATACCCATTTACCCAGAAGAAGAACTGCCTACATTAATAAAAGAATATGATGTTGATGAAGTGGTTTTCGCGTACAGTGATGTCTCCCACGAATATGTCATGCATAAAGCGTCTATAGCATTGTCAAATGGGGCAGATTTCCGCTTGATGGGACCCAAGACGACAATGTTGAAAGCAAAAGTTCCAGTTGTTTCTGTGGGCGCTGTCAGAACAGGTTCTGGAAAAAGTCAAACTTCAAGGCAAGTTGCAAAAATTCTGAAAAACAAGAGTTTAAGGGTTGTCGCCATTAGACACCCGATGCCCTACGGCGACTTAACAAAGCAGATTTGCCAAAGATTCGCCTCCTACGAAGATTTGGACAAATACCAATGTACCATCGAGGAAAGAGAGGAATATGAACCCCATATTGACAATGGCATAATTGTTTACGCAGGCGTTGACTACGAAAAGATTTTGCATGAAACTGAAAAGGAAGCAGACATCATCGTTTGGGATGGAGGCAACAATGACATACCATTCTACAAACCAGACTTACACATAGTCGTAGCAGACCCTCATCGAGCAGGACACGAACTGACTTATCATCCTGGAGAGGCTAATTTGCGAATGGCAAATGTCGTAATAATAAACAAGGTTGACACGGCACAGCCGGAAAACGTGGAAAAGGTTAAAGAGAACATAAATAAGGTTAATCCTAACGCTCTAATTTTGGAAGCAGCCTCGCCGTTAACAGCTGATAATCCCGAACTGATTAAGGGAAAACGTGCCCTAGTAATTGAAGATGGCCCTACTTTGACGCATGGAAACATGCCTTATGGAGCTGGAACAATAATGGCGCAAAAGTCTGGGGCAAGCGAAATTGTTGACCCGAGACCTTATGCGGTAGGTTCAATAAAAGAAGCCTATAAGACTTATACTCATCTAGGAAAACTCCTTCCAGCGTTGGGTTATGGAGAGAAACAAATAGCTGAGCTTAAAGAAACCATTGACCGAACACCCTGCGATGTTGTGGTGATAGGAACACCTGTAGATCTAAGAAGAGTTATGACGTTAAGCAAGCCGACGGTAAGAGTGAAGTATGAGCTTCAAGTTTTGGGTCCAATTTCGCTTGAACAGATATTGGAAGAATTCCTAAAAAGAGGCGGAAAATGGTGAGCAGCGAAGAACAGGAAATTTCACGTGTAAAAATAAAATTTATAGTTGAAGGATTGGGAGAGGCAGAAGGAGAGCTTGTTCGCTTTTTGGCGCCAAGAACGGTAGACATGCTTGTTAGAAAGCTTCCAATAGAAGGCAGAGCAGCCCTATGGAAGGAAGAAGTATATTTTGAAACACCAATAAAAATGGGAGAAGAAAAAGCAAAAAGCACCGTAGAAAAAGGGACAATAGCCTTTTGGCCCATGGGAAGCGCCATATGCGTATTCTATGGAGAATCACAGCCATACAGTCCCGTTAATGTTTTGGGCAAAGTCACCAAAAATCTTGAATTATTTAAGCAAGTGAAGAGTGGAACCAAAATTAGAGTTGAATCTTTTTAATAAACAAGGAAGCTTTCATTCCAAATTTTTAGAAGCTTCTCACACTCATTCCTAACATCTTTCTTTCGGCTTTTCTCCATCAACCTTTTAAGAAATTCCATGCGCGCTTCAACGGAACGTTTCTCAGCCATGCCACCATAGTAAAGTTTGCCTTCAAGATATTCTCGCATGTGGTGCGCCTTTTGCACAAACAAACTTGCAGCGTCAACGGGATTCTCTACAGCATATTTATTCGCCCATATAGAGGCTTCTGATTCCCGAAGTTGTGTCAAACCATCAATCTCAACAATACAACGAATATATGTCCTTAAAAAATCGTAGTAACCAGCCGTTTTAACAAGTTTAAGGGCTTGACGCACTTTTTCATTAAAAACGGCATCTCCCTTAATTCTCAAACGATGTCTATAACCCTTATCGACAAATTCTTTTGCCTTCTTAACCTCTTCATGAGTGTACACTCTTTCTGGAAAAGTCTCCATCGAAATTCCAAACTCCAACGGTCAATGAGAGATTAAGGGAGAAAAGAATAAACTAAAAGTTCAGCTTATTGGTTTGTATATTTTGATGTTGTGGCTTCCAGAGACAAGCTGAACTATACCCTCATCCTCCAACTGTTCTAATAGTTCCTTTGCAGCGCTTATTCGCAAATTGAAGCGTGAAGCAACAGTATAAGGTGTTAAAGCATTCATCTTCTTTAATTCGCCGACAATCTTTTCGCTTTTTGGGTTTGGTGGAATTATTCCAGAAGGCTTCTTTTCTTTGGGCCCAGCTTCTTTTTCCTTTTTCCTTTTCTCTTCAGTATCTTTCCTAAGCTGCATGCGCTCCATCTGTTTTAAGCTAAGCTTCTTTTTTCCACCCATACTATCAGCTTCCATTAACTGAAAGAGTTATCGCGATTCTTTAGGTTTTCTACATTTAGGCGTACTGAGTTATTTCAACCTTGTGCTTGTTTTGCCACTCTTTAATTGACATTCCAAGTTTCTTCTCGATTTCTGGACGGTGTATGGAGTTCATTGTGCAGAAAGGAATGATGCGTCCGTCTGGAATTGCATAATGGATTACGCAGCGTTGGACTCTTTCCAAGTCAAAGTTATATGGATCCATGAAATGCATCGCTGAAAGCAGTATGGATTTTCTTTGCAAATTCCCTAAGGCTTCGTAGCTTCCTTCCCTTAATACGCCCCAAACATGTTTCCTTAGAAAACTAAATTTGATATGGCGTAAAGCTCCAACCAAGCGTAGTTTTGCCTTGTTTTTGCTTCTCTTTGAAGCATCCTCGTAAACTTTCTGCATTGTTTTAATGAATTTATCCACGTTTCCATAATGGGTTATCGGAACAATTTCGCCATTCTCGACGAATATGTATGTTGCCATTCCACAGTGAGGATGCGCAGTAAACTCCACATATCTCTTGTCTTTTAGGGCGCCAACGGCTTTTGAAACTGGCACAACTGTTGGCACTGGATAGAAGTCTGACATTTTTATCTTGTCGTTTGTTTGCTCTTCCACAAGCCGCATAAAATCTGGAATTGTTATGCGCATTTTCTCCCTTTCTGTTTGGGGTAATCTTCCACAGAGGGAGACAGGTTGAACGTTTACACAGCGCACAACATCGAAGTTTTGCACTGCAAACCGTATAATGTCTCCAAGTTGACCATCATTTACACCTTTAATTAATGTGACAACCAAAACCACACTGTCGATTCCAGCTTTGCGACAATTTTCAATAGCCTTCATTTTCATGTCCAATAAGTCTATTCCACGGATAAACTTGTAAACTTCAGAAGTTAATCCATCAAATTGCAAATAGACTGTGCTCATTCCAGCCTCTTTCAAGCCTTTGCAATAATCAACACTTTGGGCAAGTCGAAGCCCATTCGTATTAACTTCTACATGATGGAATCCAAGCTCTTTAGCCATTCGAATAAGTTCGAAAAGGTCGTTGCGAACAGTTGGTTCACCACCAGAAAACTGAAGGGCAGTAGCTGGAACAGGGTCGTTCTTGCGTAAATTTTCCAGCATGCATCGAATTTCTTCTTTGGATGGTTCGTAAACATATCCTGCGGCTGCAGCATTAGCAAAACAGACGGGACATTTAAGGTTGCATCTGTTTGTCACGTCGATTATTGCTAGGGCTGTGTGAGACTTGTGTTGCGGGCATATTCCACAGTCGTAGGGGCAGTTGTTGACGGTTTTTGTTCTTGGATTGTTTAAGCCTTCGCCGTCGTACCTGAATTTTTCAGCTCGCAAGTACTGTCCATAATCAGACCAGTATACTTCTCGGAAAAAACCGTGCTGAGGGCATTCCTTTTTCATGTAGACTTTGCCGTCTTCTTCGAAGATTGTAGCCTTTAAAACTTTGAGACATTCTGGGCATAAACTCTCTGTTTCTTTAATGACCTTCATATGTTCACCGCATTTTCAAGCTGTGTTTTGAAGATTTTAAGGAAGGATATAATAAGGTTTCCAAACTTTTCATAAGGTGATTGAGGGGTTTAGGTTGCCCATAACCGAAGAAAGTAAGCAGATTTTGCGAGAAATGGGATTAAACACCTACGAAATTGATGTCTACTTTACTTTATTAGAAGGTGGGCAAATGACAGCCATGGAAATAAGCACGAAAGCTAAAGTGCCCTACTCAAAAATCTACGAAGTTTTAAACGCTCTCAAGGAAAAGGAATGGATTAAAAGTGTAGAAAGCCGCCCAAACAAATACTATCCTTTACCGCCCCTCGAAGTCTTGGCAACAACAAAAATTAGGCTGGAGGACAAATACAAAGGTTGGGAACAAATAATCGCCAGCGAATTGCAGCCTCTATATGAGAAAAGGGAGCTTGTCGAACGCCCAGACATATTAATATTGCATGGTCAACAGGCGGTTATGGCTAAACTTGAAGAGACCTTAAGAAAAGCCACAAAAGAAATCATGATAGCTGCACCAAAATTCGCCAAAAACACACTCGCATCGACAGCCATTTCTTTAGAGGCTTTGCAGAAAACTCGCTTAAACATCAAGCTGATGATGGCAGGAAAACCCGAAGAATGGATGAACCTTAAAAAGTTAAAGGGCATAGTCGAATTGCGAATAAGGGATCAAATGTTCGGTGGCGGAATAATTGTGGATGGAAAAGAGGCTATGTTATTTTTAGGCGAGGAAAAACCAAGCTTGGTTATATGGAGCAAACATATTGGTTTGGTGCAATTCGCAAGAGATTACTTCCAATTTCTCTGGGAGTCTTCGCAGAAAACCTATTAGGAAATGGATTTTAGGTTTTGAAAAAGAAGGGAGATGCTTGTAAAGGAAGGTTACCTGCTCATAACTTTTTTTGCAGCAATTTCAATGTCTTCTGCTTTTATGGTTTTTCTTCCAGCGTGCATGGCAAAATCTAAGGCTTCTTTAGCGATTTTCACGCCAATTTCTTCCAACGCCTTAGCAAGTTCTTTGGCTGCTGCTTCGCTTACTCTGTGAGCTCCAGCCTTTTTGCATATTCTATGCATTGGAGTCACAGCCAACTCTAAATCAGCCATAAACACTCCTCCGAGCCTCTTTTTCTATTTAAATCAATATTTAACGTTTATTGTTCTTTATTTTCCCAAAACAAAGCAACATGACAGATTCTTTCAAACAAAAAAGGAAATTTTAAAAGCTCATTTTAAACACTCTAATAAAACCTGTAGGTTTCCAAATGAAGTTTGTTGACGCTCATATCCACCTTTCAGATGAGGAATATTCAGAACACGTTGACGATGTTATAGCTGATGCCAAAAACTCGAATGTTGTTGCTTTGGTCTCCAATTCCATGGATTTGGAAACATGCATTAGAAGTCTTAAACTGGCTGAAAAATATCAAGGAATTGTTTTTGCGGCTTTGGGCATCCATCCATGGAATGTGAAGGATTTAACAGATGATGAGCTTCAGAAAACAGTGAATTTTATTTGCGAACAAAGAGACAATAAAGGATTAATTGCCATAGGCGAGATAGGTTTAGACTACAAATATGCAAACATATGGGATAAACAACTAAAGGTTTTTAACGAGATGCTACTGTTAGCTGAAAAACTCGGGTTACCAGTTATAATCCATTCCCGTGGCACAACATCACAAATAGTTGAAATGCTTCCCTCTTACAAAATTAAAAAAGTCTTACTCCACTGGTTCAGCCACCCCTTAAGCCTACTAACCAAAATTGTGGAAAATGGATATTACATCACTGAAGGACCACCCACAGCTTACTCTAATGGCATACGAGAAGTTGTTAGAAAAATACCATTAACCAGTTTGTTAACCGAAACTGACGGACCAGTACGCTATTTTAAGCAACCTTTCAATGGACAAATAACAACGCCAGCTTTCATTCCGATGATCGTTGAAGCCATAGCAGAAATTAAAAATTTGGAAATTGCAAGGGTCGCGGAACAAATAATAGAGAATTTTGAAAAATTTTTCAAAATCAAAGTGAAAAAGAAATAGCTTCCTAACGGTGCTAAAGGCATCTGAGAATGAAGAAACTAGATAAGTTTACGGAGACACAAAAATGAAAAGTTTAGTATTTGCGCTTTAAGCATCTCAATATCTTCATAAATGCATCTTTCGTCTGGGTTAATGTTTATTCTTGATTTCATTTTTATTCCCTATTTTTATATATCGTGTATCTTAATAAATCAGTTCTTTCTACTGCAGACATATATCAAATTTCGATATAAAAAAGTCTTAAGGAACTCTAACAATTTAATTACTTCATTTTAAGGTTTGGTTGAGAAAGGTTAAATTATCCTTTTCTTTTATGAAGGGTTTACTTTAGAGCATGTTTACATTGAGGATGAAACAGTTGCGCTTGGAGGAAACTAAAACTTGGGAAATGTGCGAACAGAACAAATTAAACGAATAGCCAAAGAGCTTATTCGACGCTTTCCAGACAAGTTCTCCAACAATTTTGAGAGCAACAAACGCATGGTTGACATGCTAATAAAAGGAGCAACAACCAAAGTGAGAAACCAGATCGCAGGATACATAACCCATGCTTTCGCTGGAATTCAAGCATCCTCATCAAACGAGACTCAAGAAGAAGCGTAACCTTATAAAACACTTTTTATCCTTTTAAGAATTGCTCAGAGAAGCGGATGCAAATGATGGACGAGTATAGAAGGGGATGGGCGCATCGATACTTGCGAGAGGCGAAAGCAGAACTTGAAGCTGCAAGGAAATTGCCATATATGGCTCCCACTTTAGTTATAGAAGCTATCAGAAAAGCTCGAAACGCCATTTATTACAGCCTCGGAGAACCAGCATTCGTGGAAATTGTCATAAGAGAAGCTGCGGAAAAAATGCAGACAATAAATGACCCAGTATTGAGGTTTTTGGTGCAGATTGAAGAAATGGTGCAGCAACTTGCACAGATGGAGGAAGTTAATGGAGAAATGACTATGAAAAAGGCAAACAACTTGGTTCAATTAGCTTCGGATATAGTTGAAACGCTGACTGGAGAAAAAATAGAGGATTAAATGGGGTTACCGCTTTTCAAGAGCCTTAGATATCCTGTCTAACGCTTTTTTAATATTCTCAATGGAGTTGGCAAAGGACAAACGTAAATAGCCTTCGCCATATTTTCCAAAGGATGTGCCAGGTAAAACAGCCACACCAGCCTCGTTAAGCAAATACTCTCCAAGCTTGCGGCAGTCCATTCCTGTTCCCTTTATGTTTGGAAATACGTAGAAGGCTCCACGGGGTTTTTTGCATGTTATTCCTTTAATCTTGTTTAGACCAGAAACTATGACTTCTCTTCTTTTTCTGAATTCCGCAACCATTTTTTCCACTTCATGTTGTGGACCTTTTAGGGCTTCGATGCCAGCCATTTGGATGAAAGTGCAAGTGCAAGAGTTAGAGTTGGTCATGAGTTGGGCAATTTTTTGGGCTAAATCTTTCCGCATTACACCATAACCGAGTCTCCAACCTGTCATGGCATACGTTTTCGAAAAACCGTCTAATATGATTGTTTTCTCTTGCATTCCCGGAAGCGAAGCAATGCTTTCATGTGCGCCCTCATAGATTATTCGGCTATAAATTTCGTCAGAAAGCACAAGGACATCGTCCCTATTTGAGATGCAATCAGCTATGACTTTCAGGTCTTCCTTAGTTAAAACGCCGCCCGTTGGGTTTTCTGGAGAGTTTATGATAATCATTTTTGTCTTTTTTGTTATTTTCTTTTTCACATATTCCTGATCCATTCTAAAATCATTTTCTTCCAAAAGCGGTATAGGCACTGGTCTGGCCCCAACAAAGTTTATGACCGATTCGTAAATTGGAAAGCCTGGATTTGGATAAAGAACCTCTTCGCCGGGATTTACGCATGCAAGTATGGCGAAAAACATTATTGGTTTGGCGCCAGGCGTCACAACAACCTCTTCAGGTTCGACTTTTATCTTTCTGGTTTTAGAAATATATTCGGCAATGGTTTCTCTTAGCTCTGGAATTCCAGCGGATGGAACATAATGGGTATAACCTTCAAATAGGGCTTTTACGGCAGCTTCTTTAATGTTTTTTGGCGTGTCAAAATCTGGTTCACCTATTTCCAAATGCACAATATCTTTTCCTTGCTTTTCCAACGTTTTCGCCTTTGCAAGAACTTCAAAAGCTGTTTCTGTTCCTAAAGTTTCCATTCTCTTAGCAAAGATAGAGCTCACTTAAATCACCTGTTGGAAAGGAAAAAGAAAGGTAAAAACAAGGGGTATTTAACTATTGCAGTAAAATTGGTCGTAAATTCATGTCAAAAATACTTTTGTAACGGTCTAATTTTCATTACTTCTGGATTGACAAGGTTTGGCGGCTTTTCTCCCTTAAAGAAAGCCACCAAATTCTCTGCAACCATCTCAGCCATCCTAGAACGAGTTTCATAGCTTGCACTAGATATGTGGGGAGCCACAACCACATTGTCAAGTTTTAACAAAGGATTATCCACAGATGTGGGTTCTTGTTCAAAAACGTCGAGGGCGGCGCCTGCTATCTTACCTTCTTTAAGCGCTTGATACAAGGCTTTCTCGTCTATGACTGGCCCACGAGAATTGTTTATCAGGTAAGCAGTTTTCTTCATGAGTTTGAGTTTCTCTTCATTTATTAGGTGGTAAGTCTCCTTCATCAAGGGAACGTGAATGCTAACAAAGTCTGATTCCCTTAAAAGCGTATCCATGTCCACCTTTTTTGCACCCATTTTTTCCATTTCTGGTCTTGGCACCACATCGTAGAAGAGAACTTTCATATTGAAACCTGTGGCTCTTTTTGCCACTGCAAAGCCTATTCTTCCAGCGCCAATGATGCCTAAAGTGGCGTCGTGAACATCTCTGCCCTGCAGCATCATTGGATGCCAACCAACCTTCCACCGTCCACTGCGAACATACTTGTCTGCTTCAACAACACGCCTAGCAACTGCCAACAACAAAGCCCAAGCAAAATCCGCTGTTGTATCCGTTAAAACTTCTGGAGTGT
>JARYMR010000037.1 GCA_029907045.1 Candidatus Bathyarchaeota archaeon | reverse complement strand
AAAAATATCTTGAAGAAAAAACAAGGGAAATAATTAAAAAATACAAGATAAAAGTTTCACAAGAAGCCATAGACAAACTCATATACTATCTTATAAGGGATTTCATAGGCTACGGAAAAATAGACCCATTAATGAAAGACCACCTAATCGAGGATATTTCAGCAGACGGCGTTAACATACCAATTTATGTTTGGCATAGGCTTTACGAATCTTTACCAACAAATATAATATTCCAAAATGAAGCAGAACTGAACTCTTTCATAATCCGCTTGGCATATTTGGCTGGAAAAAACATTTCCATAGCATCCCCAATTTTGGATGCATCCCTTCCAGACGGCAGTCGTGTGCAACTAACTTACGGAAATGAAGTAACCAGAAGAGGGTCAACATTCACAATTAGACGTTTCAGAGTTGACCCCCTAACCATTTCAGACCTAATAGCTTTCAACACTATTTCTTCGGAAATGGCTGCTTTCTTGTGGTATATAATAGAAAATAGGGCTTCAGTGCTTGTTGCTGGAGGTGTGGCTTCTGGAAAGACAACCATGCTGAATTGCTTGTCAATGTTCATAAAACCAGAAATGAAAATAGTAAGCGTAGAAGACACGCAAGAGCTTAACCTTCCCCATGAAAACTGGATACCATCAGTTGTAAGACTCGGTTTTGGACATGAAGACAGAAAAGGCGGTACAATAACCCTCTTCGACCTGTTAAAGGCAGCTGTCAGACAAAGGCCAGACTACATAATTGTGGGCGAAGTTCGAGGAGAAGAAGCCTACACGCTTTTTCAAGCCATGGCAACAGGCCACTTAGGAATGAGCACAATCCACGCAGAATCAGTTGAAGCCACAATAAATCGTTTACAATCTGAACCGATGAACATTCCAAAACCACTCATAGCCATGACCAACGTCATAATGGTTATGACAAGAACGGAAATTGAGGGAAAACCAGCAAGAAGGGCAAGCGTAACAAGTGAGGTTTTAGGGTTAAATTCCAAAACAAGGAACATATTAACGGAAGAAGTTTTCCGTTGGAACCCTAAAGAGGACAAGTTTGTATTTTCTGGTCATAGCAGTATTCTTGAAAAGCATATGAAGAAAATGGACGTAGGCGAAGAAGAAATTAGACGAGAGTTACAGCGCAGAAAAACCGTTTTGGAATGGATGGTTAAGAAGGGCATTCGACGGCACATTGACGTTTCAAACGTGATTCGAGAATATTACGCTAATCCAAAGAGGGTTTTCCAAAAAGCCAGAGTGGGATTAAAATGAAAAGCACCAAGGCTTTCCAAAAAATCAAACAACTCTTTAACCATTTCAAATTAATGTTTAAACTACCATCCATAAAACCTTCCAAAACAGAACCAGAAAAAGCATCAAAAAAACCAAAATTTGAGTTAAAAGAAACGTACACGATAGCTTATCAACTCATAGGTGGAAAAATAGAACGCCTTCTCCCGCTTTTCAGAGACTTAGACTTGAATTTGCAAAGGTCGGAGTTAAAGGTTAATTTTAAGGCATATGTCAGCCTAACAATTTTCGTTACAATTTTGGCTTCACTCTTCACATTAGCCCTTATTCCACCATTATTGTTTTTCTTTTTTAAAATCCCGCCTTTTCCAGCAATCCTTTTTGGCTTAGGTGGAAGCTTATTTACAAGCGCCTTCTCAGTTATGGGATTTTATGCATATCCAGTCTATCGTGCAGACAAGCTAAAAAGAGAGTTAGAAGACGAGTTGCCCTTTACTACGGGTTATATGGCAATCCTAACAACAGCGGGCGTTTCCCCAGAAAAAATTTTCTATTCCCTCTCAAACCTCAGCGAACCCTTAACCGTTTCAACAGAAGCCAAAAACATTGTTAGAGATGTGGGACTTTTTGGTTTGGACATAATCTCCGCCTTAGAAGAAGCGTCAAAGAGAACTTCATCTGAAAGGTTTCGGGAAATGCTTCAAGGACTGATTTCCACAATCCATTCAGGCGGAAACCTATCCGCTTACCTTCGTGAAAAATCTAGGCAGTACATGAAGCTTAAGAGGATAAGCCTCCGCAAATTTTCGGATACTCTATCCATATTATCAGAATTTTATGTGGCTCTGATTGTTACTGGACCCCTACTTCTGATAATTATGTTGGCGGTGATGGAGATGATGGGCGGAGGCTTTCTCGGCATGTTAAGCCCAAACCTGCTGCTAAGTTTGCTAACCTATCTTGGGATACCGTTAGGCTCCATAATGTTTCTAATAATATTGGACGCTGTATCACCAAAGTGGTAGTTTGAAATGCCAAAAATAGAAGAGCGCACCAAAAAATTTGCGTGGATTGTCTCTGTTTCTGTAGCCTCATCCATAATCCTTTTTGCTTATCTTATGTTTGGAGGAAGCAGAATTTTTGATGAATTCGTATTTTTCGCCGTAATAGTTGCTGTTTCTCCTCCAACAATCCTAAACTACATTGATTATAAATGGAGAAAGGCAATAGACGAGCATTTACCAGACCTTTTCAGAAGCATAGTCCAAGCCCAAGAAACAGGCATGACGCTCCCACAAGCCTTGGAAGAAGCCTCAAAAAGAAATTATGGACCCCTCACGGCAGAACTGCGAAAGATGAACACCCAAATTTCTTGGGGGATGACTTTTGAGGAGGCATTGCTGGCTTTAAGAAAACGTGTCAACACAATTCTTGTTCGGAGAACAGTTCCGTTAATAATAGAAGCAAGCCGTTCTGGAGGACACGTGGAAAAGGTTTTCGACCCAACTGGAAAGTTTATTCAGACAACACTTTTGCTGGATAAGGAAAGGCGAAACCAAACAAGACCCTATATCGCGATAATTTATGTGGCATTCTTCGTCTTCATATTCACAATAATACTGCTTTTCAGGTCGTTTTTCCTAAGCATAGAAGGCTTACCAACCCTCGGGGCAACAGTAACATCACCAGAAGAAATGCAACGCATATTCTTCCATTTAGCCGCAATCCAAGCCTTCTTCGGCGGATTAGTCGCTGGAAAAATGGGAGAGGGAACAATAAACGCTGGCTTAAAACACAGCATCGTCATGATGCTTTTCGGCTACATAGCCCTAAAACTTTTCCTGTAGGTGAAGGAAAGATGAGGAAGGATTTTAAGAGATTTTTCTCGGATTCACGGGCTATAACTCCAGTTTTAAGCAACCTTCTGCTCACTGTCGTGGCTGTAGGCGCTATGGCAATTGCCACAACAGCAACTTATGTTATAACAACTAACATGCGGGAAATAATGAGCGAACGTATTATCGTTGAGGATTTGTGGTTTAACAATTCAACGGGTAACATTCAAGTTTATCTTCGCAATGTTGGAAAAGTTGCAATTCACGTTTCCGCCGTTTACGTTAACCACACATTTCAGCCTTTCTCTTCACCCTTTACGCTAGAAATAGGCAAGCATGGCTGGCTGAACATTTCATACACTTGGATGCCTAACAGCCTATACTACATAGATATCGTCACAACAAGGGGGACGCACATTGCAGAATATTACAAAACTCCTTAAAAAATTCAGACAAGCAAGAAAAGGCGTAAGTAATGTGATAGTTGTGATGCTAAGCCTAATCTTAATAGTGCTTATAGTTTCAAACGTGGTTTTATGGAGTTATCAAATGAACCAGTTTGACCTAGAAAGAATGCAAGAAAACATAAGAATAGCAAATGTTACAAGAGTTACACGTTCTTCATGGTTTACAGCACAAAAAGAGTATAGCATAATCGCAGGAAGCAGATTAAGCGGCACCTACACACAAACAAACTTTTTAGATGGCTCACCAGAAACATTTAGAGAGGAATTTTCATCAATTTCCTATAATCCTTTAGAATATGTTCTATGGAACTCCACAACCTTCGTTTCTGGTTTGCCGGCTGATCTGGAAACTAATGATGGAGTTTGCATGCAGTTTCGTAGTTATCCTTCTACATTTTCAGATACCATGGAAACATTTGGAAATATGGTAGCTGGAGGAAACTATCGCAATACAGAAAACACTATTGTGGGCTCTCTTTTCACTCCCCTAAAGGATGGCGAAGCACAAAGCATCAACGCATGTATCCGCATGACAAGTCAGTCTAAAAATATGAAGTGTGCCATTTACTTGCATAGTGATCTAAGTTTAGTAGCGCAAACAGAAGAGAAAAACGTGCAAACTGGCACAGCGTGGGTTACATTTAATTTTCCCACACCTAAACCCATACTTAAAGCAAACACGGAATATTTACTTGTAGCATGGTCTTCTTCTGGAAATGGTTATGCTTATCTCGCATATACTTCAGGAACATCAAACCAAGGACATTATGCTAGTTCAGCCTATGGAGCAAACTTTCCAAACCCAATGCCAAATCCAACTCATGAATCGAGAGCATATAGCATCTATTGCACGTTTAAGCCAGCCACCGAAGAAACTGTTGAAGTCGAATTCGCTGGAACGTCAAACACTGAATCTTGGATAAACTTGACGTGGGCTGTGAACGGCTATTTTACGACTGATGAAGTAACCGCAATAGTTCAACTTTACAATTACTTAGAAGGAGAATATCCAACAAGCGGAGATGGATACATGACAAATATCAATAGCAACCAGACAATAACAAACAACACCACATACTTCAGAGATGTGAATGGAAACTGGAAAATAAAGATTAAAGGAGTTAAAGCTGCCTCTACACAGTTTGAACTTAATGTTGACTGGATTGAGTTTAAAGTCACAATGTCAGACATTTACAGACTATGTATCCGCAATGATTTCACAATAAACTTGTTAACTTACCCGCTGACTTATATTCACGGCATTGAAATATTTATTAGGTATAACGTCACAGAAGTTGCCGAAAAGTGGTTCTTAAGGGCATATAATTGGACAAAGCAAAATTTCAGCAATTCAGGGTTTAATACAACAGAAGGAAGTCAACCAGCACCAAACGAGTGGAATGAATATGCGGTTAACATAAGAGAGAATTGGAGAAGCTACGTGAAAGATGATGGCACTTTGCTCGTGGAATTTTTTGACGAAGGGTTAGATGCAAACCAAACAGTTGTGGAAATAGACTTTTTCGCTGTAAGAGCAATAATCGATGGCGCAGGTTTCGATTTAAGAAACAATGGTCCGATAACAACGCATATCGTTTCCATATGGATAATTAACGCAACACATCATCAACGCTACAATGCTAATTGGTTCATAAATACTGGAGAAGAAGCAATCTATGTTCGTGCGGACATTAGTTTGCCAGAAGAGTTTATTGCGAAAGTTGTCACAGAAAGGGGTAACATAGCCATTTTTACCCAAAGCTAATTCTAGTTTTAGAGCATTTCTTCTTTTAAGGCTTTTATTGCTTCCTTCTGGTTTTTTGCTTCTATAACTTTGATGTTATATAGTTCTGCCATCTTCTTTCCGTTTTCGCTCACTTTTGGAATTGCGATTAAGTAGGCGCTTTCTGGGGAAACATCGAAAACTTTGGCAAAAAGAGCGATTATTGGTTGTTCTGAAACGGCGTTTTCGGTGGATGTTGCTATGTCAATTACAGTTATTTTGTGCGCTTCCTCCTTGAGATAGGCTGCGATATCGAACATGTGATTTGCTCCGGATTTGCCCTTCACAAAGGCTGGACTTTCCACTTCAAACCCATTTTCAATGAGGAATTCCCTAATGGGCGAAATTATAACCCAGCCTAGAGCTGCCTCTTCTCTCACTTCTTCGTTGAGGCTGTAGGCGTAAACATCCTTAATTACAGCTTCTTCAAAAGTGAAATTTGAATGGCAGTCTCTGCAGTAGTGGGCGGCTATGGGAATGTCGAAGCTTTTATTGCAATCTTTACAGGTGCACCATGTTCCAGCCTTCCTATAATCAACATCTGACTTCTTCAATTCATCATGGCATTTTGGGCAAACAAGCTTATTGCCCTTCTTGAAGTTTTCTTCAACATCCATATAACCGCATTTAACATGTTCAATTAAAGCGCTTCTTTGAATGTTGAAGGATTTGCAGTATGGACAGCAGTAATGGATGGAAATGTTTGCGGAGTCACATTTGGGACAGTAAATTACTTTATCGTAAAGCCTTTTGTTGAGTATACCTGCTTCGAAAAGTCTGTTTAGAAAGGGTTCTACTTCGGAAGCGTCACCAAGAATGGTTTCAACCATGGGATAACGATAACCAAGTTTAGAGTCGTAAACTGGTTCAAGTTCGCTTATTTCGCCACTTAAAAATTTGCTTAGAAAAGCTTGCGTATTACGTTCTCTGTAAAGTTCCATCCTTTCAATTTTATTTGGCTTCTGCATCCTATTCCCAGACTGTTTCGTTCTCCGCAAACACTCTTGTGTATACGCTTAAACCATAATATTAGTGTTCAAGTATTGTTAAAATTTTCGAATAAAAAGCGCATCCTTTTCAAGAAAGGTTTTTAAAATTCCATTGACTGGTTGATTATGAAAGTGAAGAAAATGAAAACACAATCAAAATCGATGGTGAAATGTCCAAAATGTGGTTTTGCCTTCAACATAACTTACGGTAGAGCCTTTGCGTGTTCGGGATGCCCCTCTTCGGTGCAGTGTGGAATGGCTAAATGTCCAAAATGTGGACATGAATTTCCTTTATCGTAATGATGAAAGCGTGCGCATTCATAGTTCGTTAGCAGCACATTTTTTAATCAGAACTTTAATATTTCAAACACAAAATTAACGGTGAATTAATTGTCAACTAAGAAAACGGCAAAACGTTTAATGATTCGGTGGACAACATTAAAGGGGTTAACCGCCATAATCCTATTCCTAATTGTAGCAGCCTTAATCGAGTATGTTATTGTCCTTTACGCCATAAACCTTGGAGTTAACGAAACTCCTTTACAATTTAGCCTTCAATTCCCAGGAACAGATTGGATAATAACATTAGCCATCAGCCCCCTATTTCACTTGGTTCCAGTAGCTGTTATAATTGCGCTAGCGTCAAGTTGGGCTTATCTAACAAGGCATATAACCATAAAGCCTCTCGAAACTGCAAAAGGAAAAACTCAGCCCACAAAAAGGAAGAAGGAGACAAAGGTTTTGGGTAGAATAAAGGGCGGGTTACTGCGTGTTAAAGGTATAGGTTACATATGGCGGAAAATTCATTTCGCAAAAGCCACAATAAAAAGCGCCCTAACCGTTTTTTTGCTTTTTTCAGCATTCGTTTTAATAGTTTCCCTTTTGGCCTATCCGCAACTGATTTACAGAACAATATCAAATGCGTATCAGAGCAACCCGTCACTCCTTAACTTTGTAAAAAGCACCGCAGAAGCCTTAGCGCCTATTGGCGCAATTTTTTCAAGCATAAACAATGCTTTATTATCTGCCGCTCCAACTTTTAGGGACTTTGTCTTAAGCATTGGAATTGTAATTAAGCCGTTAGTGGATTCGGATAATGTTGGAAAATATTTAGTATTTCAAAATGCTGCGGCTTGGATTTGCGCCATAACCGTCTTAATTTATGGAGAGTATGCTCGAAAAGGTTATCGGTATAGAAGGAAATAATGGTTATAGGGTTTTAAATGGCTGATCGTCCCAGATTTGGTCCAGCAGGCGTTCCTCTCACATTCAGAATGATGAAAGCAACCTTATCAGATATTCCAAGACTTTTGCGTGAGGAGGGGCTTGACGCTTTTGAGTATCAAGCTGTTCGTTGGGGTTCAAAACCACAAATTAAGAAGGAAGAAGCGGAAAAGCTTGGTTTAGAAGCAAAAGAAAAAGACGTTTGGCTAAGCTTGCACGGCTCCTATTTTATAAATTTCTGCGGCGGAAAAGATGTGGTGGAAGCAAGCAAACAACGCCTAATCGCATGCGCAACCGCAGCCCAATGGATGAACGCTCACATAGTGGTTTTTCATCCTGGATTTTATGGGAAAAAATCTCCTTCAGAAGTTTTTAGAACTTGTTTGGAAGCCATGAAAGAGACTGTTAAGACATTGAAAAATTTGGGCATAGAAAATGTTAAAATTGGACCAGAAACCATGGGCAAACCCACTCAGTTCGGAAGCTTAGATGAAGTTTTGAGTCTATGCGAGGAAGTCGAACAAACTCAACCCGTAATTGATTGGGCGCACTTGCATGCTCGAGATAAAGGACTCTTTAAGGAAGTGGAAGATTTTCGCAAAGTTGTGGAAGAAATTGAAAAGCGTTTGGGAACAGACGCTGTTAAAAACATGCATTGCCACTTCACAAAGGTTGAGTTTACGGATAAAGGCGAAAAATGTCATCACGTAATGGATGAAACTGGTTATGGACCAGAGTTTGAAATGCTTGCAAAAGTCATAGTCGAATACAAACTGAAGCCAGTTATAATAAGTGAAAGCCCAGTTCTGGATTTGGATGCCATTAAAATGCGGGATATTCTCAAAAAAGAGCTTGGAAAACCATAGCCTTATTGTTAGATAAGTTTTTTATATTCTCTGCAATGGTGTTTATGGGTGCCTTTTTGGTACGGTTGAGGGGATTTCAGAAACTTACAACAATAGAAGAAGCATTACAAATGTTTTTTAGTAATTTAAAAATCGAAAATTTGAAGACAGCTGTTGTTCCTTTGCATGAGGCTCTGAACCGAGTTCTTGCTGAGGACATAGTTGCAAGGAAGGATTTGCCAAGGTTTGACCGTTCCGCTGTTGATGGATATGCCGTTAGGGCTGAAAATACGGTTGAGGCTTCACAGTTTAAGCCAAAAACCCTGCATATAACAGATAAATATGAAGTAAATAGTGGACAAGCAAAGCAGGTTTGGACTGGAACACCCATCCCAAAAGGCGCAAACGCCGTTGTCATGCTAGAAAACACTAAGAGAGTTAACACAAAAATTGAGGTTTGGACTTCGGTAACGCCGGGAGAAAACATCTCAAAGAAAGGCGAGGACATTTCAAAGGGTGAAGTATCATTAAAGGCTGGAACCCGCTTAAAACCTCAACATTTAGGTTTGCTGGCTGCTTTGGGAAATGCCAAAGTTAAGGTTTTCGAAAAACCAAAAATTGCAATTTTAGCCACTGGAAACGAGCTTGTGGAAATCGGCGAAAAACCAAAAGAAGACCAAATTTGGGAGGTTAATAGGCTTGTTCTCTCAAGTCTATGCCACGAATTGGGCGCCGAGCCAGTAGATTTGGGAATCGCCAAAGACGATGCAGAAGAAATATTTGAGAAAATTAAGGTTGGACTTGAGAAAGCCGACGCTGTGATAACAACCGGCGGAACAAGTGTTGGAGCTTCAGATTTAGTCCCAGAAGCTGTTAACAGAATTGGAAAGCCCGGCGTTATTGTGCATGGAGTGGCTATGCGTCCAGCCATGCCGACAGCTCTAGCAATAGCGAATGGAAAGCCAATAATCATTCTTTCTGGCAATCCCGTGGCGGCGATGATTGGATTTGAGGTTTTTGTAAAGCCGTTAATATGTAGGATGCTTGGACTGAAAAGGGAAGAGCGCAGACCCGTTGTGAAGGCGAAAATGGTTAGGCGAATAAGCACATTTTTGGGAAGAAAAACCTTTGTCCGCGTCCGTGTTTTTCAGCATAACGGCGAATTTTTCGCAGAACCCATAAGCGCTCGCGGTTCAGGAATAATTTCAACCATGACAAAAGCTAATGGGTATGTTGTGGTTCCAGAAAATAGAGAAGGCTTGGAAGAAGGAGAAATAGTTTCGGTAAATCTCTTCGATAATGTGGATGTGGTGGATGAGAATGTTTAGGAAACTTTTAACATTGGAAGAGGCAAAAAAGGTTATTCACCAAAATTTTAAACCAAAGCCTTTAGGGGTGGAAGAAATTCCACTTTTAGAGGCTTGGAACCGTGTTCTCGCAGAAAATGTAACTGCCAAAATGGATATTCCACCTTTCAACCGCTCAACTGTGGATGGATATGCCGTAAAAGCAGAAGACACTTTCGGCGCAGAAGAAAACAAGCCAGCAAGACTGAAAGTTTGTGGAACCGTGAATGTTGGAGAAATGCCAAAAATAATAATCAAAAAAGGTACAGCAGCAGAAATCGTAACCGGCGCACCCATACCGGAAGGCGCAGACGCCGTTTTAATGTTTGAACATACAGAACGCAAAGGCGATGAGCTTTATGTTTACAACGCCGTAGCAAAAAACGAAAACGTCATGAAAGCAGGAGCAGACATACGAAAAGGCGAAACCGTCTTAAAAGCTGGACAAGTTTTGGGTTCAAGAGAAATAGGAGTTTTAGCCTCCATAGGAATGGCAAAAGCCAAAGTATACGTAATCCCAAAAGTGGCGGTTCTATCCACTGGAAATGAAATAACAGAACCAAGCCAAAACCTTCCACCAGGAAAAATTTATGACATAAACGCCTACAGCCTAAGCGCAGCCGTGCTGGAAAGTGGTGGAAAACCAGTTTATTTTGGCGTTTTACCAGATGACATGGCTGTTTTGCACAAGACTTTAAAAAGTGCGTTAGAATCCGCAGATATGGTTATAACTTCTGGCGGAGTTTCCATAGGACCTAAGGATGTTTTGCCACAAACATTAAATTCGCTTGGAAAACCCGGAGTCATCATCTGCGGAATGGCAACTAAACCTGGAAAGCCAACCACAGTTGCGCTTATTGATGGAAAAATTGTCTTCGCCCTTCCGGGACATCCCACTTCTGCATTGCTCACTTTTCACTTAATTGTACGCCCAATACTTCGGCGGATGGCTGGAAGAAAATTACTGAAGCCCTTAAAGGTCAGGGCTTTTGCTTCTATGAGAATGTTTCCAGCAAAGGGCAGACGAACATTCGTAATGGTCAAATTAAAGCGTGACAAAGCGAATAGGCTTGTAGCCGAACCAGTTCCAACGGGACTTTCTGGGGCTATTACGACGCTTGCGAGGGCTGATGGATTTGTGGAAATAAGTGAGAAACAACAGTTTGTTGATGCTGGCGAGGAAGTTTCGGTGCAACTTTTAAAGCGTTAACTTTCGAAAACCTTTCTCTTCGCCACAATATAAACCGTGAAAATCCATGTTAAAATTAGGTAGGCAGCCATGCCCATGTCAAGGAGAAAATCTTTTCCAAAACAAAAGTAAAGCATAGATGCTGAAAATGTTGTGGCTAGGAAAAGCAACGCAACAACAAGCCAGACCGCCCAAACCCTCTTCTTAAAAATTCCATAAGCTGTTATTAAGCTTAAAACTCCCATTATGCCAATGTGAGAAGGAAAATTAGCAATAGGCAAAACAGCAAAACACATTATTCCAACAACAGCGTAGAAAGCGAGGGCTAAAAAAATTCCAATGTTTTCCATTTTAAGCTTAGACTTAATCGACATTGATGATCCCCTTTTTAACCTAAAGTGGATGACGCCATTATTAATAAATTTAATGTTTCATTAGATTTACTCTGGGCGAATATTTGTGCCTTTCACACCATTTCATTTGGTCCTTACAATATCATTTATGGAGTTTGCATTTTGGCTGTTTGACTGCAATTTTGGGCATAGCCTTATATTTGCATAAAACCGTGAAAATAAGGCTGAAGGAAAATGGAGAAGAGGAAATGAGCCACCGTGAACTTTTTGTTTCTCAATCAAATGTTTTCAGTGGTTTCCAAAAACCCTTTGAAAAGGCGGATTACATAGTTTTAGGCGTTCCTTTTGACGTTACAAGCACTTATAGGACTGGGGCAAGATTTGCTCCAACCGCCATTAGGCAAGCATCGCTTAACATAGAGACCTACAGTTTTCGCACAGGTTTGGATGTGGAAGATTTAAAGTTACATGATTTAGGCGATTTGCACATATCCACTGACACGGAGAAAACTTTG
>JARYMR010000036.1 GCA_029907045.1 Candidatus Bathyarchaeota archaeon | reverse complement strand
GGGGAAAATGCGGGAGAAATCGCCGGAAAAGCTTTATTGTATACTTAAACTATACCATTTAAACCTATCTAAAAGGATGCAGCAAATGCCAGAAAAATATCGACGATATTTCTTGAAGGATAAGGAGGCAAAACTCCTCTTAAACAAAATTTCAGAAAGAGTTAAGGTTAATTTAGGGCAAATTTTAAGCTCTAAAGTTAAAGTGGAGATTGTGGAAACAGAATTTGCTGAAATATACCTATTCAATGGCAAACCAATATTAGCGAAAGCAGAAGAGAAAATCTTTCCAACATTAGTTTTCAACGAGTTCTTAAATTCCGCAGCAAAAGTTGTTGTTGACATGGGCGCCGTTCCTTACATTTGTAATGGCGCAGATATAATGGCGCCTGGAATAGTGCGTTTTGAAGGAAAATTTGGAAGGGATGATTTTGTTCTTGTTGTGGATGAGAAGTATGGCAAACCTTTGGCTGTTGGCGAAGCATTACTTGACATAGAAAAAGCAGAAAAGGCTAAGCAGGGTGTGGTTGTAAAAAATGTTCACTTCACTGGCGACAAAGTTTGGAATTTCATAAAGAAACTGTAAATCTGTATTTTGAATTCATAAAATGTTTTAATACCAAATTCTTATTAAGAATTCAGACGTGAAATTAGGAAACACTTAAACTGTTAAAGAGCAAAATATAAGAGTTGAGAGGAGAAGTTTGCCGGGTTTAAGCGACATCTTCCGCAAATCCAAAAAAACCGAAAAAGAAATAGAAGCCAAGGGTATTCCCGGCAAAACCTACCTAAAGGCTATGCCACTTCGCGACTTGTCAGATTTGGATGCGGTTAAAAACGAAGTGAAGTCAGGAAACATCCTCATTCTTAGAATAACACCCCTTGCAAACAAAAGCATAGACGACGTTAAACGAGCGGTGAACGAGTTATGTGAGTTCGCTGAGGCTGTGGGCGGTGACATTGCAAGATTAGGCGAAGAAAGAGTTGTAATCTGCCCTTCTGGTGTGAGGATTTGGCGAGAGAAAACACCAGTAACAAATGAGCCTATACCAACAGCAGCCTAAATTAACGCTGCAATTTCACTGCCAAGTTTTTCAAAACTTTCTTCCATACCTTCTGCGAGTGGACCCTCTGAACCCTTAACTATTGCTGAAGTGTAAGGCTTAACAATAACCATTCCAAATCCTTTCAACCTTTTCTCAATCCCTTTTGCTGCGCTTCCCGCCAACCAAGACTTAAACTTGGTGTCGAAGGCAAACGCTTTCTTGCCTTTAAGATTTACATTTTTCAGTTTTTCGAGAAAAGCCTTCATGGGTTTAGATATGCCAAAGGCATGAGTAGGGGCGCCAAAAGCTAAAAAATCATACCCACCCAGCCTATTCACATCAGCTTCATCAGCTTTAACACAATCCGCTTTAACTCCTCCCTTTTCCATGCCGCTGGCTAAGGCTTTGGCAATCTTTTCAGTATTGCCAAACTTCGTGTCGTAAATAACAATCGCTCTTTTCAACAATTGTCACCGCACTACTCATATAGTAATGGGGCTATTTAGAATTTGATTTTATAAACGAGATTTTTAAGGGGCTTTTAACTTGCTATGACTTCGTATTTTTCTTCGCTGCTAGGACCAAGCCCTAACTTTACTGCATGTTTTATTTGCCTCAAATCCCACACTTTTTTGCCTTCTAAACTGTTGCCCGGATAACTTTGCAATATTTTCACGCCTTCTATGTCTATGGCTACTTGATTGCCTGAAGCCAAAATTAGGTTTGGCTCGCGTAATTCGCCTTTTGCTGGTCCTCCAGTGATGAAAACCTTTCTTGCGTCCATAATAATTAAATCTGGTTTTATTATTAGGCTTAGTTCTGCAAGTTTTTCATGAAGATTTTTCATATGGAAGGTGATTTGGTCAAAGAAGGGTTTGACAAATCCCATGGCAAGTTTTATGGCGCCAGTGAATTCAGCAGCATGATGAGTTTTTATGAGGGGAGCGTAAACAGTTTTCTTTATTTCCAAGGCTTCTCTAGCAACGGAAACCTTACGCAAATATTGACCGCCCGGAACTTTAACACGCCGCCACCCACTCCTGTCAAATAGCACTCGCCAACCATCTTTTCCAAAAACTTTAACCTCAGCTCCAGCCTTCTCAGCAACCTCAATAATGCCTGCTTGCTCCAAAACTCTGCGGCTGTGGAGAAAAGCTGTTCTCTCGCCTAAAATTACTTTTCCAGCCCCAGCCTCATAAAGCAGTTCTATAATGGCTTTTAAGAACTCTGGGTTGCTTGAGCCTGGAAATGGATCAGCCGTATTGTAATTTGGCTTTAAAAGAATAGTGTCGCCTTTCTCAACCAGCTTGTTGAGTCCTCCAATAAGAGATACAGCGTGTTCAACAGATTCCTTCAAATTTCCATCGTAAGGAACTTTGCTTACAAGCGGGCGCCCAGAACGCACAAACAAGTTTTGTTTCATAAATGTTCACGGATTTTGCCAATCAAAGCAGCCTAAATGTTTCCATTATTGCAGGCACAAGAGTTTGGATTCCGCATCTTTTTTGAATGAAGTTGGCCATGCTTAAGCATTTGGCTCTTTCGCCGTGGCAAACAATAACTCTTTCGGGTTTGGGCTTTAGGTTGGTTATGTAGTTAATTATTTGTCGCCGGTCTGAATGGCCAGAAAAGCCTTCAATGGATTCCACCCGCAACCTAACTCTCACAACATCCATTTTGCCTTCACTGTTCAGCATTGTAACTTCGGTTAAGCCCTTCTGCACACGCCTTCCCAAAGTGCCCTCAATCTGATAGCTAACAAAGATTATCGTGTTGTTTTCGTTTTCAGCCAAACTTTTGAAATACTCTATCACTGGACCGCCCTCAAGCATGCCAGAAGTTGCCATAATAATGCATGGTTCGCCGTCAATAATGTCTTGTCTAACGTTTGGATGCTCCACAACCGTGAAATAGTCTGATTGGAAGGGGTTAACTCCATCATGCAATATGCTGTAGCGCACTTCCCTTCCCAAATATTCTGGATAAGCCGTGTGGATGGCTGTTGCCTCAGAAATCATGCCTTCAATAAAGACCGGTGCCTCCTTCATTAAACCCCGACGCATGTAACCATCAATTATAAGCATTATTTCCTGAGCCCTTCCAACAGCCGGAACAGGAATCAAAACTTTACCTCTACGCTCCAAAGTTTCATTTATAATAACTGTTAAACGCTCTTCAGCCTCAACCCGAGAGGGCATGACATCGTCTGCTCCACCGTAAGTGCTTTCAGTTATTACTGTTTCAACCCTTGGGAATTCTGTTGCTGCAGCCTCCAAAAGCATGGTTCTTCCATACTTGTAATCGCCAGTGTAGACAATATTGTGTAAGCCTTCACCGATATGCAAATGCGCCATGGAAGAGCCGAGAATGTGACCAGCATTGTGAAGCGTTAAACGAATGTCTGGAGCTATATCAGTCACAACGCCGTAACGAAGCGGAATAGTATGCAAAACGCATTCACGCACATCCTTCTGGTCGTAAGGTGCTATAATGCCTTGTTTGCTGGCTACATCCAAATAATCCAATTGAAGCAATGTCATCAAATTTGAAGTTGGAGAAGAACAGTAAACTGGTCCATCATAACCGTACTTGTAAAGGAAGGGCACAAGACCGCAGTGGTCAAGATGCGCATGAGTTATAACAACAGCATCCAAAGAATCCAGCTCAAAAACTGGATCGTCAAATCTTGGAAAAGCCTCAAACGGTCTAGAAGAACCTGGGTTAATTCCACAATCCAAAAGCACACTGCTCTCCCTTGTCTGGACAAGAAAAGCTGAGCGTCCGACCTCTTGAACTCCGCCTAAAGCCGTGATTCTAATATCTCCAACCTCGTAAAGTTTAGGTCTAAATATTCTTTCGCCAACAGCTCGAAGGATTTGTTCCCTCTCTTTGCTTTCAGAATGCAGATAATGGCGCATGTGAGCCACAATCTTCGACCGTAATGGGGGACTTCGCAGAACATGAGGACGCCACTTAGTGCGTCTAATAATTTCCTGCAAAACCGCCCCATTTTTTCCAATGACAAGCCCTGGTTTCTTTGCTTCAATTATGATTTCTCCGAGGCTTGGGTCAAAATTTATGTCTGTAACTTCAGCTTCAGCGGGTATTATTTCCCTTGCAATTCTTTCAGCCTCATTTTCCGGAAGCCGCACAGAAGGGTCCGAGCGCACAACTATTCTTTTTCTTATGATGCTTACTATGTCGGCTATTGTGCTGCTTTGTTCAACAAGTATTTCGGGCTTTTTAGTGTAAACGGCAAGGGCTGGTCCTTCATATTCTATTCTGGTCACTTCAGCCTCTTTTGGAACATGCTCTAAAATGTAGTGGCTTATTTCCACCTTGTCCCTTTCAGTGTTAGGCGTCACGATTTTAACTTCCTCAATCTGTTAGAAGTTTTTCTTTCTCCTCATCACCCAATTCGCGATAACCTTTCTTGTCTATTACTGCAACATTAAAACTGTCGCCGCTTGCAGCATCCCTTTTCATGGCAGAATTAACAGCCTTAACGATTATTGGCAAAAGCTCAGCAACAGACATATCCTCCTTATACTTGTCTTCTAAGACGCCGTAAGCTATTGGCGAACCAGAACCAGTAGCAACGCATTTTTCTTCTGTTAAACTTCCAAAGGGGTCTAAGGAATAAACATGAGGCCCAGTGTCATCCACGCCGCCAACAAGAACTTGCGTCAACAAAGGCGCATATCTTGATGAAAATAGAAGATTTGCAACCAACCTTGCAGCAGAACTTACAGGTAAGGGTCTGCCCATGTTAATTTTGTAAAGTTGCGCATTAGCTGTTAGTATGTCCACAGTCCTTTGAGCATCCGCAACAGACCCGGAAATGGTCATTGCTAAATGATCGTCTATTCTATACACTTTTTTCCCATGTTTATGAGCTACATAAAAACCCATGGTTACGCGGGTGTCTGAAGCTAGTATGACGCCGTCTTTGCAGACGACGCCTATGGTTGTTGTTCCTTTTAGCATTAATTGATTGGCTATATCTTTGTGTGTCATTCTAATTTCCCCTAAAACCATAATTCAGCGCGGTTTTACTTCGCTAGGAAGTAGCATCATTTAATCATAATCATGACATTTATTAACATTGCGGTTTAGAAAAGGTAAGACTTAAACATGAAAGCTGAGAAACTAAAGAAGGTTAAGAGCCAATAAATGTGGTTGACTTGTCTTTAAAACACCATCGCATGCAACTTCCAAGAGAAGTAATCGTAGGAAACGGCACCATAGAATATGCAGCTGACATTTCAAAACGGTTAGGATTCACAAAATCGGCACTTATAATTGCTGGTTCCAAAACTTACGAAATTGCAGGAAAAACCGTAAGAGAACAGCTTGAAAAAGATGGAATAAAAGTTGACACTTTCCTCGTAGAATCAGCCACAGTTAAAGATTTGGAAGTCGTTGAAGAGAAAATAAAGGTTCTCAAACCGCAAGTTGTTTTTGGAGTCGGCGGAGGCACAAAAATAGATGTTGCAAAACTAAGCTCAGCAAGGCAGGAAATCCCATTCATCAGCGTTCCAACAACAGCATCCCATGATGGAATTGCAAGCCCCCTATCATCAGTGAAAGGCTTAGAAAAACCCTATTCAGTTTTAGCTCAAGCACCAATAGCCATCATAGCCGACACAAACATAATAATGCAGGCGCCTTGGCGCTTTGTTATAAGCGGTTGCGGAGACGTAATCGCAAAGCTAACAGCCGTAAGAGATTGGAGATTGGCGCATAAAGAAAATAATGAGTACTATGGAAGTTATGCCGCAAGCCTCGCCTTAATGAGCGCCAAACTCGTAATGCAAAACGCCGATTTAATAAAGTCAAAAAGTGAAGAGGGCCTACGAGTTTTGATAGAAGCCTTGATAAGCTGCGGAGTTTCTATGAGCATTGCCGGAAGTAGTCGTCCCTGCAGCGGTTCTGAACACCTTTTCAGTCACGCCCTTGATATTACTGCTACAAGGCATGCCATGCATGGTGAACAATGCGGGGTAGGCACAATCATGATGGCTTATCTTCACAGGATAAATTGGAAAAGCGTTAGGAATACGCTGAAAAAGTTGAACGCACCCACAAACGCCGAGGAACTCGGGGTGGAGAAAGAAGATATTGTGAAGGCTTTGGAGATAGCCGCCTCCATAAGACCAGAAAGATACACTATTTTGAGTAAGCTGGAATGGAAACAGGAAGAATTCGAGAAACTTGCCAGAACTACAGAGGTTATATGACTTTTATTGTTTGGTTTCAGTTTTTGGTTGCGCCTTAAAAGTTTCCGTGAATTTTACTGTGGTTATTTTTGGGAAAAACCTTTGTATGTCCATGGCTATGCCCCTCTTGGCTACTTGTATTCCTTCCAAATAAAAGGCTTCTTCTGGCATTTCTATGCTGACAATTTTCTGCCTAACCGTAAACTTGAATTTGGATTCTTCCACTGCTGGTATTCTGCGGTGAATAAGCGCAGCAATTTTCTCGTTTAATGCTTCAAGCTTCTTTAGAACCTTAACCTCATAAACCAGTGTTTTTCCAGCCAATGGCGGATTAAAATCTAAAAGCACTCTTCCAGCACCTAGGGCTCTTACAGTTGCCATTTTTCCGTCATATTCCAAACGCATTCCAAGGGTTGGAGTTATGCCCTTAGCCGTTAAATGCCTCAGGGGAACACGCTTAACTTTTTCTGAATCTCTGGGTCCAAAGGCTTTTTCTGGGGGAATTTCCACGGAATTTGTTTTTCCAATTTCCATTGTTGTGAGGCTTTCATCCAAAGCCTTCAGAACCCAGCCTTCGCCTATGATTACAAGTTTTGGTTCGTAAATTTCGCCTTCCTTGTATAAGCGTTCTTTTTTTGCTGTTTCTTCTATTGTTGTGTCGAAGACTTCACCAGTCTCCTTTACTTTGGCAACATAGTCGATTAGGATGAAATCGCCTTTTTGCAAACTCATAATTCATCATCTTTTAAAACATCGCAAACATACACTGAAACCTTAATAAAAGCTTTCCCCAAAACAGATAAACTTCCTAAACAAATCCCCTACAAAATTAAGGACGAAAACAATGCAAGAAGAAACAAAGTCGAAAATTAACAAAGCCGCTTACATGAGCATTCTCCTCTTAGGAATTGTCAGCCTTATGGGTGATGTGGTTTACGAAGGCTCTGGAGGCATAATCCCAGACTACCTAAAATTTTTAGGAGCCACAGGAGTAGTTGCTGGGTTAGTTGTGGGATTTGGGGAATTTCTTGGAAATGCCATGAGATTCTTCAGCGGGCTCTTAGCAGACACAACCCGTGCCTATTGGCTTTTCATATTTTTGGGCTACGGATTAATAGTTTCGGTTCCTCTGTTGGGAGTTTCATCAACCATAGAAATAGCCATAATCCTTATCCTACTTGAAAGGTTGGGAAAAGCCCTCAGAGCACCTTCCAGAGATGCAGTCCTATCCATTGTAAGCAAGGATGTGGGCGCAGGCAAAGCCTTCGGCATCCACGAGTTTTTGGATCAGGTCGGCGCTATTTTGGGTCCGCTTTTGGTGGCGACTTTAATGTTTTCCACAAACAACAATTACAGTTACACTTTCAGCTTCTTATTCATACCATTCCTAATTCTATTGGCGGTTTTAGCCTACACTTACAAGAGAATAGGCCGTAAGACTGCTGTTGAACCTTCAAAGGCTGAGGAAAGAAAGGAGAAGTTGCCAAAATTCTTTTACATCTACACGCTTGCCGTTTTAGTGAACACTGTTGGGCTTATGTCAGCTAAACTTATACTTTTTAGGGCATCAGAACTTCTTAACCCTCAAGGGCTGCAGTGGATTGTGCCCCTAATGTATTTGTTAATTCAAGGCGTTGATGCGCCCACAGCCCTTATTGCAGGATATGCCTATGACAAGTTTGGAATAAAAATTCTAACTTTGCCCTTTGCGCTTTCAGTTTTTCCAACATTATTCGCCATGAGCAACAATGAACTCCCAACTCTCATAGCCGCTTCGGCATTTTCAGGCTTAGTTTTGGGAATGCAAGAATCCATTTATCGTGCAGCAGTTTCGCAGCTTACGCCCGTTTCTTCGCGGGGCACTGCTTACGGATTATTCAATGTTACTTATGGTTTCGGCGAACTTATCAGCGGTGGAATATTTGGCTTATTAATAGACTTGCAAATGTCGCTTGTTGCTGTGATGTTTTATGCTGTGGCATTCCAGATTATGGCAATAGCCCTTTTGTTAAGGATTAAAAGGGAATGAAAAGGCTTTATAGAAGAGATGTTTAACATGCAGAAAAGACGGAGTCAGCTATGAGCTTTCAAGATTTCTTTGAATATTTGGAGTCACAAACCATTTTTGGAGTTAGCCTATCCACCATTTTTTGGATAATTGTCATAGGCCTTGTGGCGCTTATTCTGGAAAGGGTTACAACAAGATATTTGCGAAAGTTTGCAAAGCGAACACGCTTAGCGCCTTACGTTGCGAACAGCATGGTTTTGACAGCTCGAATATTAATATTGATTGGAGCCACATTCGCCATTTTCAGAGTTGGCGGATTACCATCAGAATGGATCGTAGCCTTCTCCGCCCTAGGAGGAACAGCAGTCGGCTTCGCCTCCACCAGAACTATTGGAAATTTTATAGCTGGACTTTACTTGTTTGCTACAAGACCTTTTAGGGTTGGCGATTATGTCCGCATAGGAACTGTGGAAGGAATAGTTCAAGAAATCACCATTAACTACACGAAAATTCTCACAATTGGAAACAATGTTGTCTCCATAAGCAATCTCCAAATCATGGACAGAGATATAACCAACTACTCCTACGAAAGCGAAGAACACATAAGCCTTTACTGCTACACCCTCGAGATAGGCTTTGACCACAGTGTTTCCAGCACCAAAATTGCGGAAATCTTCAACGAGGTCTTTGAAAGATATGTGCACATGCTTCCTAAAAAGCCAAAATACATGCTTGTTAGGTCAGGTGCCTTCGAAAGGGTTTACATGGTTTATTTGTATGTAGAGCATCCAGAGGACATTTTTGTTTTGAGACCTCAAATTGTGGAAGACGTATTCAAACGTTGGGACATGGAAAGGGCGAAAGGAAAAGCATAGATAAATGGTAATAAGACTCTTTCACCCTTTTATGAATGGAGTAATGCTGAAAATTATGGACTCAAGCACAAAACGCATTGCAAAGCAGCGCATTCAAACCCTTTTCCATCTAGCAAAAGAGACGATCCATGAAGACCCCGCTTTAGCTCAACGTTACGTGGACTTAGCTAGAAAAATTGCCATGGCAGCTAAAGTTCGCCTACCAAGGGAGTATAGGCGCCAAGTTTGTAGGCACTGCAAAAGCTTTATTCTTCCAGGAGTTAATTCCCGTGTGCGAATAAAAAAGCGGAGAGAGCCTCACGTGGTGATTACGTGTTTAAATTGTGGCAAGCACATGCGCATACCATTAAAAACGAAAAAGGAGCAAGATAATTTTGAGTAAACTCAGTTTTGGGATGAGGCGTCGAATTAAGCGTAGATTAAGCGGAGAAAAACCAACAATATGGATTGGCAAGAGCGGAGCTTCAAAAGAGCTTTTGAAGGAAATTGAGAAGCAGTTGGAAAAGAACGAGATGGTTAAGGTTAAAGTTTTAAAAAGCGCCATTGAAGGAAACAAAGCCAAAGAAATAGCTTCAAAAATTGCCGAAGAGACAGGTGCATCGCTGGTGGAGGTTAGAGGGCACACATTCATGCTTTATAAGCGTCGCAAAAAGTGAAAGCCTTTATATGAGGCTTCATGATTTACTGAAAGGAAAAGTAGAGGATAAGCAATTTGAAAACCCCCCATGATGTTCCAGCGTCCAAATTCATTGAAAAATTAGCCACGCATCTGAAGGAAAATGTTGATGAGGTAAATCCGCCAAACTGGGCTAGTATTGTAAAGACTGGCGCGCATGTTCAGAGGCAGCCTCAAAACTCAGACTGGTGGTATGTACGCTGTGCTTCGCTGCTGCGGAAAATTTACATTCATGGACCCATTGGCTTGGAGAAGCTAAGGGCTGAGTATGGAGGAAGGAAGGATTTCGGCGTTAAACCAGAGCATGCGGTTAAGGCTGGCGGCGCAATAATAAGGAAGGCTTTACAACAGTTGGAAGCTGCTGGTTTGATTGAAACTTTGAAGCCTCAGGGAAGGAGAATGACGAAGGAAGGAAGAAAACTTCTGCAAGAGATAGCTGAAGATGTTGGTAAAGAAGTGGTGAAGACGCTTCCAGAATTGGAGAAGTACCAAAAAGGGTGAAAGCAATGTCTGAGGACGAGAATGAGCTAGAAGAGCTTAGGAGAAGAAAACTCTTAGCCTTACAACAGAAACTGGCTGAAGAGCAGAGGCAAGCGCAAATAGAACAGCAAAAACAGGTTTTGCTTAGAAAAATACTAACGCCAGATGCCAGACAGAGGCTTACAAACTTGAAAATGGTTAGACCAGAATTTACAGAACAGTTGGAACTGCAATTAATCCAACTGGCACAGCAAGGAAAACTCCCAATACCCTTAACAGATGCTCAGCTAAAGCAAATCCTTATTCAACTTCAATCTCAAAGACGGGAACCACGCATAAGAAGGATATAAACATGGCAAGAAACAAACCAACAGCAAAAAAACGGCGACTGGCAAAGGCAGGAAAACAGAAGAAGGCTGTTCCCACATGGGTTATAGCCAAAACTGCTGGAAAATTTAGAACCCATCCAAAGCGTAGGCAGTGGAGAACCAGAAAAATAAAGGCTTAAGGGGAATAGCCATGGAAGAAGAAAAGGTTGAGGAAGAACCAATCGAAGAGGAACAAGAAGAGTTAGCGGAAACAGCAGAAGAAGCCAAAACTGAAGAAACCGTAGAGGAAGAAAAAGAGGAAAAAGTTGAGGAACCCGCTGAAACAGAAATAGCGGAAGAAGAGGCTAAACCTCCGCCAAAGGAAGAAAAGCCCGAAGAAGAAATAGTTGAAGAAAGAATTTACACAATTCCCTTAGGCAAAGCGTGGATTGGTCCGCCGAGGAAAAGGGCGCCCAGAGCCATGCGAATAATTAAGAGTTTTTTGATTAAGCATATGAAACTTGAGAAAAAAGTGGAAGGCGAAGAGGAAGAAACGCCTAAAAAGCTCATTATTACTAATGAAGTTAATGAAAGGATTTGGAGCCGTGGAATAGAGAAGCCTCCGAGGAAGGTTAGGGTTAGGGCTGCAAAAGATAAAGAGGGCAACGTGACGGTTTATTTGGCTGAGGGAGACTAATATTTGGCTGTTTACCTTTCCAGCCTTTTTGGAAGCCCAAGCATAGGCGTATACTCCCTTGCTACGGATAAAGTGGTAATAATTCCAAAGTTGGTTCCAATAAAAAAGGCTGAAAGGATTGAGAATTGGCTTAAAGTTAAGCTTATTCACACAACAATTGGTGGTTCAGTTTTGGTTGGAGCGCTTGCATGTGCAAATTCTAATGGGATTTTGCTTCCCCATTTTGTTAGGGAAGAGGAACTGGAAATTATAAAATCTTTTTTTGAAGGAAACATAACGGTGATGGAGACGAAGAAAACCGCCTATGGAAACATGGTTTTAGCCAACGACTACGGAGCCATAGTAGACCCCAGACTAAAAAGTGCGGAAATCAAGAAAATTTCCGAAACCCTCGGCGTTGAAGCCGTACAAGGCGAAATTGCTGGCTTACCATATGTTGGGTCTTTGGCTTTCGCCACAAACAAGGGGGTCTTAGCTCATCCCTTGCTGAAGGATTCTGAAAGAAAACTTTTGGAAGATATTTTGAAGGTTCCAGTGGACGTGGGCACCGTTAATTGTGGCATTCCATACGTGGGCACTGGTTTGATTGGCAACAGATATGCGGCTATTGCTGGTTCCTTAACAACTGGACCCGAGATGTTTATAATTGGGAATGCTTTGGATGTTGTGAAAGAGGATGGTTAAAGTGAAAGTTTTCAGAGTTATAGGCGAAATTCGAAAGCCAAACTTGCAGTCACCTTTCAAGAAGGAAGTCATAGCTATAAAACCAGAACACGCCGTGGAAAGGGTTTATGCGGAATTGGGC
>JARYMR010000035.1 GCA_029907045.1 Candidatus Bathyarchaeota archaeon | reverse complement strand
CAGAGAGAGGCGTTCTCATCCAATACTCAGAGCATGATTTAGAAGAGGACCTGAAGGCTTAAGCGATGAACGCTCCTTTGCCCATAGTCTCCAACACAAGCCCTCTAATATGGCTCTCAAAAGTAGGCAGAATTACATTGCTCAAAAAACTTTTCGGCGAAGTGATTGTCCCTGAAGAGGTTTACAGGGAAGCTGTCGAGAAAGGCTTGAAAGAAGGGTTCAGCGACGCGCTTGCCATAAAAGAATGCATCGAACAAGGCTGGATAAAAATCTCAAAACTAAATGAAAGCGAGATTAAGCTCTGCGAAAAGATGATGGAACATGCCTTTGAAATCCATCTAGGGGAGGCACAAGCGATAATACTGGCACGCAAAATCGACGCGTTACTGCTAATGGATGAATCCAGCGGGAGGGCATTCGCTGAAACATTGGGTTTGAAAGTCAAAGGAACACTTTATGCCGTTATGAAAGCATTAAGAGAGAAATTACTTGATAGAACCGAAGCAAAAGAAATGGTGCTGGCATTGGTGGGCAAGGGTTTTAGAATTGAACCAAAGCTGTTGGCAAGAATACTGCGAGAAATAGAAACGGTCAGCCTTTGAAGAGAGAAACGTTTAAGTGTTTTGTAAACAGTATTGTTTACGGTGATCTGGTTTGACTCAAGTTCAGCTTCGATTACCTGAAAAGATGCTTAAGGAGATAGACAAGTGGGTAGCCGAGGGTAAGTTCAAAAGCCGAAGCGATGCCATAAAAACGATACTAGCTTTTTATGAAGAACGCGAAAAGACGCGTGAATTCTTCAAGATGTTGACAAAACGTAGCGAGGAAGCAAAGAAACATCCAGAGTCCCTCATTCCGCTTGAGGAATTGTAGTGGGTTTCACTGTACTTTTGCACCCAAAAGCTGCTAAAGAACTGGAAAAGATCGAGAATGCAACAAGAACAAGAATAGTAGAAAGGCTAAGGGATTTGAAGGATAATCCTGAAAGAGTTGGAAAAGCTCTGAGACATTCGAACTTCTGGAGCCTTAGAATAGGAGATTATCGTGCGATCTACGAAATTGACAGAACCAGAAGGCAGGTTGTAGTACTGTTTATTGGGCATAGGAAGAAGGTTTATGACGATTTTTCGAAACTGTTCTAGATGATGATCTAGCAGAAGAAAAAAGAGTAGACGCGAAGTCTTCTTTTGCCATTAGTGCAAACCGAGAGTTTGAACGTAGACCTGACTTGGTTTATGGTAGCCCAAGAGAGAGTCGAACTCTCGCCAAACATATATAACATGCTTTGCTAGTAAATTGGTGCTGAAATCCTTCCCCGGCGCTTACGAACAGTTGGTGTATGTTGAAGTTTTCTATAGCTTGACGCTTACCTCAATTCCTTCCTCCTGGCGGTGTTTACGAGATTGGTTGCCCAGTATAAATTTGCTGCTATATTTTCCTGAAGTTCTCACGTATTTTAGGTATGATGGCGCGTGTTCCGCATTGTCTGCAACTATTACGCTTCCTTTGTGGAGTTTTTCTTCGACCAATTGTAGATAGTCTAGATACTGTGCTTTTTCAGCGTCTATGAAGACTAGGTCAAACATGCCTTTCAGTCTTGGTATAACATCAATGGCGTCGCCGACCAGCACCTCCACGGTTGGCAGTATATCTGCCCTTCGTATGTTCTCCTCTGCTATTTTTGCATTGTTTGCGTCGATTTCAATAGTGATTAGGTGAGCGTCACTCCCAAGTTCTTTCCCCATGAGAATTGCTGAGTACCCAATGAGAGTCCCGATCTCCAAAATGCGTTTAGGCTTGACCTCACGAATAACTTCCACCAAAATTCGGCCTCTGTTTGGTCCTATGATAGGAAGGAACCTTCTCCTTGATGCCTCTTCGATTTCCCTCAAAACCATCTCTGCTTTACTTATAATCATTTTCCCTTAAACCTTGCCTCCGTAATTTCCTATTATTCAATGTTTTTCTGTAAACGCATAAACCTTATGGCTCGCGTTTCTAAGACAAGTTTGCTGAGATTTTTCATTCCTTCTTTAGAGACAAGGTGTCGTTCATTCATAATTAATAGTTTGCAGAAGTAATAATAGAAACCAGACTAAAAATAAAGTTCTGAAGAGTGAATGGTATGAATACATTTGCGAATACTCTCAGAAAGTTACTCGAAGAAACTACACTTTATTCAGACTTACTTGTGCCAAGCAAGGGCGAAATAAGAGCATGCATCGAACTTTTAGATACCGGCGATGTAGCCACCTTAATACTTAGCGACAAGGCAAGCGTTGTTAAAGGATCTGTCCATCCCGACTTCAAAATATCCATGAGCAACCAGACTTTTCGAGAAATCATTCATGGAAAAGCTGATGCCTTTGCACTTGCTGGAAGAACTCGCTCAGATGAGGTGAGACCCATAGAATTTGAAGTTTACAATAAGGATCGGAGTAAAGAAGTTTGGGAGACTATCAAAGCACTTCTTACCTATCTATTTACTTCAGGAAAAGTAAAAGTTAAAAAGCTACATCCAGAATTTGCGGGGCAAGCTCATGGAGCACACCCGATTCCCTTGGTTTACTGGAATGGGCTACGATGCAGTTGGTTTTTGGTAAAAAGTGGAGAAACCTTGAATAAAGAAGGGGAAAAGGACCCATGGCCCCAAATGTTCATATCCTCAAAGGAAAAGGTAAAGCAATTATAGGAAACCAAAAATTTAGAATAAAATCTAAGACCGCCATCTACATACCCAAAAACTGCATTCATCAAATAATAGCTGAAAAAGACGTTGAACTAATCTGGTTGGCTTGGCAAGCTGGGTAACAATATTAAATTTTAACCGAGAATTTAAACCCATATTAAGCCTATCCCCCAGAGCGCTTACGCAAACCATTACGTAGGTTGATATCAGAAGGTTTTTTGGAAAGGACGCTGTTAATATTTGAGAGAGATGAATTAGCTTGAGTAGAGAACAAGACTCCCGTAGAAAAGCCAAAGAGAGCATTCGCCGTAACAAAGCAAGAGGTCATCAAACTAGAAGAACTCGTGGTGGAAAGAAACAGAAGAGAAGGTAAATAATTGATTATGCGCTGGTCTTCTAATTTGAAAAAACTAGTTGGCGTTACAAAGGTTGCTTGTAAAATAATTCAAATAAAATATTTTAAGAAAAAGTTACCCATATTTGGGTCTGCCGACATTACGAATTCTTGCAACCTAAAGTGTAAACATTGTTATTGGTGGCTGAATAGAACGCCGCATAAAGAGTTAAGTGCTGATGAGTGGAGAAACGTCATAAGGGAAAAATTCATAAAAAATGATGTGGTGTCTGTCAGTCTTACGGGCGGCGAACCACTTCTTAGACCAGACGTTATTGAGGTCATTATCAGCGAGATGAAATGGCGCTACGTTACTGTAGTGACAAATGGAACATTGCCATTAATCGATTTTGGTGTGGGATATTTCATTTCAATTGATGGAACAGAAAGTATTCACGACGCAATTAGAGGTGTAGGAGTATATAGAAAGGTAAAACAAAACGTTCTTGATCATCCAGAAGTGAATGTGGTCATTAACATGACGATAAACAGTTTAAACTATAAATGCGTAGAAGATATTGTTAATGAATGGTACAACTTCGCCAAAGCCTTCACATTCCAATTCCACACACCTTTTTCTTATGATGATAAATTATGGCTGCCATATGGGAAGGTGAGAAACAATACCATAGATAAGTTACTAAAAATAAAAGAAAGATACCCAGATTTTATTGCTAACACATCGAAGCAATTAAATCTCTTTAGAGATGGAAAATGGACTGTGTATTGTCCAAACTGGTTTTTTGTAAATTTGGATAGCAGCGGCAAAACAAAACAATCTTGTGTCATATCTAACACAAACGATAATGGAGTTAAACCCATATGCGAAAGATGTGGAATAGCTTGTTATGCTGGAGCATACTCGGGTTTATTCTTATCTGACACGGAATGGCTTAGAATGCTTAAAGTTGCAAAAAGAGTTGCACCTTTTAATAACAAAATTGAAGCTTTTTAGTCATCCATGCAAGAAGGCGCAAAGAATTTAAGCTTACTTTATGCGACACAACGCTCTTTCGGTACCCTAAGGTTCTCTCATTTTTATGAAGTTCATTCTTTGAAGAGTGGTGTGCTTAGATATTTTTCTCCCGAATCTGGTAGAACCGCAATTATTGTCTTATTTCCTCCAAGTTCTTTTGCTTTTTTCAATGCGACATATAGAATTGCTCCTGAACTCATACCGATAAGTAGTCCCTCTTCTTTTGCAGCTCTTCGCGCCACCTCAAAAGTTTTAGGCACTTCATCCTTGGAAATCTCAACAATTTCGTCAAAGCATTCTAGTCTGAAAAGCTGTGTGGGGTAGGGTTCTTTCGGGTTTCTTAAACCTTGGATTTTTACGCCTAGGCTTGGCATTACACCAACCATTTTTATGTTGGGATTATAACCCTTAACTCGTAAAGAGACTCCAACACCTGTGCCAGCAGTTCCAACACCAACTATTATCATGTCCACTTTGCCCCTGGTTTGTTCAAGAATTTCTTTGCCCGTTGTTTGATAATGGGCGAGGATGTTTGCTGGGTCTTTAAATTGGTCCAAATTTATGTATTCGCCTGGATGGTTTTGGAGAAGTTTTTGTTTGAGTTCTATGGCTCCTCCAGTTCCCTTTTCGCCAGGTGATAGAATTAGCTCAGCTCCATACGCCTCTAAAATCTTCCTTCTTTCAATGCTTACGGAGTCTGGCATTACAATGCATATTTTGTAGCCTTTTGCTGCAGCTATCATAGCCAATGCTATCCCAGTGTTTCCAGACGTCGCTTCCAAGATTTTTTTATCTTTGGTGATTTTGCCAGCGGCTTCTGCATATTCTATTAGGTATAATGCCATTCTGTCTTTAACAGAACCGCCAATATTGTACCATTCTAATTTTGCATAAACTTTAGCGTCGCTTGGTTCTGTAAGCCTGTTTATTTTGACCATGGGCGTTTTACCGATAAGTTGAGTTATATCATTAGCCACAATCATTTTTAAGTCACCTTAATTTTTCTAATGGAATGTTTACGCATTTCTCTATGGCTGATATGTGATGTAATGAGCTGCCATTTCTTATCATGTGTTTTGAGGTTTTCGGTGGAAATTTTCTTCCACTTAAACCAGCCTCTACAACATCTTTTTTAGTTAAGTGAGGGTTACTCTTCCAGCTTTGAACTTCTATTTCTGGTGAATAGTAATCAACGTATACTACTGGGATGCGTTTGCATCCTAATTCTTTGATGGCGTTGAACCTATGTTGCCCATCAAGAATGACGTTTGTGTTTTTGTCGACGACTATGGCGAATTTCAGGATTTTGTCTGAGGCTATTTCTTCTTTTAACTCTTTTAGGTGTGTGGGGTCAACTTCTTCGTGTTGTTTTAGTTTGTTTAGTTTGACTGTTTTTAGTTGTAGGTTGAGCATGGACTTCTCCTTTTTTTAACAGTGTTAAAGAATTTAACGCCGTTAAACATATATAAGCTTAATGCCTAAATAAACAAGGGAAACAAAATGAAACCACCATGCGTAATAATAGTAAAACATGTGCTTCCCGCAATCAGAGTGCTGGTAATGAAGGAACTGATGGAGAAGTATAACATGCGCAAGATTGAGGCGTCCACGAAAATGGAGTTAACACCCGCTGCAATAACTCAATATTTGAAAGGAGAAAGAGGTTCCGCGCTTTTAGAGGAGATAGGGCGTTCTGAAGAAGTGATAAAAGGAATTTCGAAAATTGCGGATGCATTAGCGAAAGGCGATGCTTCAATAGAAGGGGTTGTGGAACAATTATGCGATATATGCGCTAAGATAAGATCTAAAGAGATTATTTGCGAACTGCATCAAAAAGACTTACCCGCTTTAAAAACATGCAAGTGTTCAATATGTGAACGTTCTGCCTAAAAGGAAAATTGATCTCATCGCATAACCTTTGCTGTTGCTAACGGTTTCATAGAGTCTTGCTTTTTTGAAGCATTTATGATTTCAATTTTTATGTTGCTTAAAATCTGCTGTGCTGCTTTTCTTGCTTCTTTTCTTGTTTGATATTCTCCTTTTAGCTCGATTTTTGGCAGAGTTTCGTCAATTTTTATCCATATTATATACACATTTTTCACCTTTAATATGGCGAAGGGTTAGCATTTGAAAAATTAAAACCGTTATGAATTTTAAATATGAATTGTCCATAAGCTTTGTTGGAAATCTATTTAAGCAATATAGTGCCATTGTTTAGGGTTTAAGAGCAAAAACATGAGAGGTGGACATTGAAGTGGACGGAGGACAGGGAGATTTAGAAGGTGCGCAAGATGAGGCTAGCCAACATTCCCTTCATCGCTGCTTTTCATTTTCCAACACACCAATCTATGAGAGAGGCACTCCTTCATGTGGTTAGTTGGCAAACAATCCTATCCGTAGTGCCTCATCATCAGTCATTTTCTTTTGGTGAAAGTTCGGAAAAAGGAGATTTTTAGCGATGACAAGCTATGAAAACCATAAAGCATTTTCTAAAGCTTTCAGAGAGGCTTTGATAGCCTATGCCTTTGATTTTGGTGGTATAGTGGCTGGTTTTTTGGTGGCTTATTACTTTAACGTTTTCAAATTTTATCCTTGGGCTATAGCTGTTTACCCCACAATCTTAAGTGCGCGGGGGATGATAAGTGGATTGTTTAGTGGACGCTTGGGGACGGCATTGCATCTTGGTACGATTTATCCAAAATTTTTCGGGAACACAAAGACTTTTTATGTTTTGTTCGATGCGGTTATTGTTATAACTTTAGAAACCAGTATCTTTATGAGTTGTGTTTCAATGCTTTTTGGCAGCGTTTTTTGGGGAATCTCTTCTGATGTTTTCTTTGATATTTTTGCTGTTGTAATTTCAACTATGACTTTTGGGCTTATCCTTTCATTTTTTACTATGGGCGTTGGTTTTACAACGTTTAAGAAGGGTTTAGACCCAGACGTGATTGAATATCCAATAATGTCGACGGTTGCTGACATATTTATAACGGTATGCTACATTTTCATGCTGGTCTTATACAGTTTTTCCAAGTATGCTGTTGTTTTCGTCATGCTTTTTCATTTGTTTTTGACCTTTTACCTTGTTTTGCGAGATTTTAAAACAAGCGAGTTCATTAAAACTTTGAAAGAGTCTTTGGTTACGCTGATAATTGTGGCTTTTATTGTCAACATTACCGGAACCGTGCTTAATAGGATAAGCATTATTGTGGAAGGTCGTAAAGAGATTTATAGCGTTTATCCAGCTTTAATTGATACTGTGGGAGATGTTGGTTCTGTTGTGGGTTCTACAGCTACAACAAAGCTTGCATTAGGTTTGCTTAAACCTTCTTTTTCTGCCATGCGAAATCATTCTCAACAGATTTTTGCAGCTTGGGCTTCTGCTGTTGTTTATTTTGTTTTATTTTCGGCTTTATCGCTTTCCATAAATAACATGTTTTCTCTTTCCGCCTTTATTGATTTTACAGCTCTCTTGCTTATAGCTAACTTGATTGCAGTCTCGGCAATAATCTTAATATCTTATGCTGTGGCAATCTTGACTTTTCAGAAGGGCTTAGACCCGGATAATTTTGTTATTCCAATTGAAAGTTCCCTTGCAGATAGCATCACAACCATTGCTTTGCTTGTAGCCCTATTTTTGGTAGGCTAATTTTAAGAAAAAGATAATAATCAAAAACTTTTATTATAGTTCTGGTTGGAGCGACTTTAACAATATGCCTCGTTTCGAGAAGATAGAATATCGACCAATCCCTGTCCGAGAACTTTTCCTTGAAATGAAGAACCTATCAGAATTGATGATTGATTTGGCATATTCTGCAGCTTTGTTTAATGATAAAGACCTCGCCGAAGATGTTTTGGAACTTGAAAAACGTGTGGACACCTTAGCCTACCAGTTAGACATGACGATAATGCTCGCAGCAAGAGACTCGGAGGACGCTGAAGCCCTAACTGGAGTTTCAACAGTTGCATCCGCCGCAGACAAAATATCCGACGCGGCTGCGGATATAGCCGCCATAGTTACCCAAAACATCGGCGTACACCCCATATTCAGAGAAATTTTCGAAAAAGTGGAAGAACGCCTAATTAGAGCTGAAGTGTTGAGCCACTCCATACTTGTTGGAAAATCGATAGGTGAATTAAAATTGGCAGCACAAATGGGCGCTGACATAATTGCAATCCGCAGAGACAAAGACTGGATAATTGACCCAAAAGATGCTGAAAAAATCAAAGCGGGCGACATTGTCATAGCACGGGGTGCTCCAGAGGGTTTAAAAGAGTTTAGAGAACTTTGCGAAGGAAAACGGTTCAATTTGGAGGATTAACCATGCCAGCAAAGTCCAGCCGAAAATTTGAGGAAATCGTGGAAAAGTTTGTGGAGCTTAAGGATACGTCGGAGCTTATGATGGATTTGGCTTATTCATCATTATTGCTAAATAGTAGGGAGTTGGCTGAAGAAGTGCAGAGGTTGGAAGAGTATGTGGATAAATTGCACACCGATTTTGAACTACTCGTTTTGTCCAGTGGTTTTAAAAAGGAAGAGGCTAAAGGCTTCTTGGGGCTTATAAGATTGGGTGTTGTAACCGAAAAGATAGCCGATGCTGCAGCAGAAATAGCTGAAGTTGTTTTGAGAGAAATAGAGCCTCATCCAGTGCTGAAACTTACAATAGAAGAAGCAAAAGAAACTGTTACATACATGAAGGTATCAGAAAACTCTCCTCTTGTAAATAAAACTTTACGAGATGCTAAGGTTCATGAAGAAACTGGAATGTGGGTTCTCGCCATAAGAAGAGGAGACAGATGTATACGACCAAAACCCGAAACTAAAATTCAAGCAGATGATGTCTTGATAGCTTCGGGATATGCGGAGGGTGAGGAAGACCTAAAAAGGTTGGCTTCTCCATAAATTTTCAATGTAATTTTTGGTAGGTATTTGCGATATTAATTTTGGATTCATTAACACTATAAACTCGGAATCCGATTCTATGTTAAAGGAGGGTCAGCAATCACAAAAAAGAAAGATAACCCACCCCATAACCAAACCTACATCTGTCCGAATCCTTCATGTGGGAAAGTATTTGCAGCACCCATCAAAGCTGAAAATCTAAACTTAAAACATGCCAAAAGCTATGACGCATGTCCATATTGCTTAACAGAAATCACCGTGGAAAAAAGTTCTCCAGCAATTGAAATGAGTCAAAAACTAGAGTTAGAACCAGAAGTTAAGGCTAAAGAGGTAAAGATTCCAAAAGAAAAGGAAACTTTGCAATCACCGCCTAAAACACAAGAATGCGTTCATCATTTTGGATATTTAAGTGAGCGCAAAACAAAGGAGAAAATCCCCGAAGAATGTATGATGTGTGAAAACATAGTACAATGCATGCTCAAGAACGTAACCAGCTAGGTTGGTTAGCAATGATACGCACATGCCCTTTTAAACATCCAGCTAGTTCGTATAAACTGACGTAGGAGACAACATAATTGTCAGCAACCTTGCAGAGAAAAACATCTGGCGCCCTTACGTCTGCTGCACCTCAGACGAGAGAGTTGAATGCTGAAACTGTAACAGCCATCGCCACAGGGTTTCTTAAGAGGATTGGAAATAAGGGTAGCCTAAAACCAAAAAGGGTTTCATTAGAAGAAGGAGTGTACACGGTAGAGGTTGAGATGAAAAAGTTTTTAGCTCTTGTTAAGGTTGGCGCTGAAACGCACATCATCAAAGAGTATGAAATACAGCCTAAAGGCGAAGAGACTCCTTTCCTTTCGGTTTCTCCAAAAATTATTGTCATGATTTTTGGGATTTCTGCAGTTGTTTATGTGGCTTTATATTTTGCCTTTCGGTTTCTTGGATTATAGTTTTCTTCAGTAAAAGATTTCAATTGGTTGTCAACATAAAAATCTTGTAAGACTAAATTTTAGCAAAAGTTGTTGCTTTTAGCTTTTCTTTTTCCTTTCTGGTTTTGTCTCTTCTTCGGTTTCCGCTGTTTCTTCTACCTTTTTCTCTTCCACTTCGCTTGTTATTTCTTCTATTGGCTTCGGCGGTGGTGTTGTAGCCATAGTCCAACCTATCCATGCCCCTATGCCCATTATGGCGATAAACGCAAGAAACACTGGAATTGCAATAAGCCAAAACTCTATTGGCCAAGGTTTAAAGGGTTCTCCAAAGTAGAACAAGCCTACCGTGTATAATGTGCCTACTATTAAACAGACTATAAATATTATTCCGCCAATTGTTTGATCTTTACTAACCATTTGTATCATCACCCTATAAGAGCCATGTTTATTCGTTTAAGCTTTAAAAAGTTTACCATGGCTTTCGGTTTCAATTATTATATCGTTCCCATTTCCCATGTTGCCAGATACTTCTTCTGCTCCTCAGTCAACTCGTCTATTTTTATTTTCATTGCGTTAAGCTTCAACTTCGCCACAGTTTCATCCACTTCTTTTGGGACTTCGTAGACTTTAGGCGGCATTTTTTCCTTTTTTGCCAAGTATTCAACGCAGAGGGCTTGGTTTGCAAAGGACATGTCCATAACTTCTGAAGGATGCCCTTCCGCCGATGCCAAATTCACGAGTCTCCCCTCTGCCAAAAGGTAAATTTTTCTTCCGTCTTTTAATGTGTATTCTTCAAGATTTGGTCTAATGGTTCGCTTCGAAACTGCCAATTCTTCTAAGTTTTTTATGTTTATTTCAACATTGAAGTGACCGCTGTTAGCCAATATTGCACCGTCTTTCATTTTTTGCATGTGTTCTTTTCTTATGACGCTTATGTTGCCTGTGGCTGTTACGAATATGTCGCCTATTTTTACTGCTTCGGCTATTGGCATTATGCGGAAACCGTTCATTGATGCTTCCAAAGCCCTTAACGGGTTAACTTCGATGATAATTACGTTGGCGCCCATTCCTTGTGCTCTCATGGCTATTCCTCTTCCACACCATCCGTAACCGCAAACAACGAAGTTTTTGCCTGCTAAAAGAATGTTTGTGGTTCTTAGGATTCCGTCTATGGTGCTTTGTCCTGTTCCGTATCTGTTGTCAAACAAGTATTTCGTATAAGCATCGTTTACGGCTATTATTGCATATTTTAGTGCGCCAGTTTTTTCCATAGCTCTTAATCGTAAGACGCCCGTGGTTGTTTCTTCTGTCCCTCCTTTAATGTTGGCGAGGGCTTCTGTTCTTTTGTTGTGAATTGTTCCAACCAAGTCTGCTCCATCATCAAGGGTTATTGATGGATTAAAGTCTATCACCCTTTCAATACACCAGTAATATTCTTCTGTTGTTTGCGCTCTCCAAGCGAAAACATTTACGCCTTTTTCTGCAATGGCAGCTGCAACATCATCTTGCGTCGAAAGGGGGTTAGAACCGCATAGTGCGACTTTTGCTTCTCCAGCAAGAAAAGTTTCGACGAGGACGGCTGTTTCTTTTGTTACATGCAAGCATGCGCCCAAGGTTAAGTTTTTTAGGGGTTTTTCTTTTTGGAATCTTTCTTTTATTTGGTTTAGAACCGGCATGTGTTTTGAAGCCCATTCTATTTGCAGATGTCCTTTAGTGGCAAGGCTTGCATCTTTTACTTTGAAATTTTCCATTTCAACTCCTTCCTTCTTTATGCTCATTAAAACTAACTATTTAATGTTGGCGCTCACTCGACTAAGCAAACTATTTTTTGTTTTTTCGGCAATTGCCATAACCCTTTCAACGTTCAATGTTTTTAGCGTTCTGTTTTCCATGATTATTTTTCCGTTTATTATTACAGTTTCCACATCGGCGGATTTTGCAGCGTAAACCATGTGGCTTGTTTCGTTATGTAGGGGGCTGAGGTGGGGCTTTTTTAAATTGACAATAATTAAATCTGCTTTTTTGCCTATGGCGATTGAGCCTATTTCCTTATCCCAAGCCAATGCCTTTGCACCGTTTATGGTTGCCATTTCCAAAATTTTTTCCGCAGGCAAAAGGGTTGGGTTTTTGTTTATTCCTTTGTGTATTATGGCGGTGGTTTTCATTGTTTCAAACATGTCTGCAGTGTTGTTTGAGCATGGGCTGTCTGTGCCTAAGGAAACTGTTATGCCTTCTTCCAGCATTTTTGGAACGGGGCTTATTCCAGAGGAGGCAAGTTTAAGATTTGAAATGGGATTATGAGAAACTTTTACATCTCTTTTCTTCATGATTTTAATGTCTTCGTCTGTTACGGTTACGCAGTGAGCTGCAATCACCTTCTCATTTAAAACTCCTAAAGAATCCAAGTACGCCATGACTCCATTTTTAATTTGGACGTTGAAGGCTTTTCGGATTTTTTCTTTTTCATCACTTGTTTCAGCAACATGGATATGCCAGATGATTGGCGCCTTTTCTGAACCATACTTTTCTGTTAACTTTTCTCTTAACGAGTTTAGTTCTTTCATGTATTCTGGGTCAACAGTGTATGGCGCATGGGGGTCCACGCTGACGCGGATTAATCCCTTTTCTTTGTTGTGCCAATTTTTAGCCAAAGCCCATAATGATTTTCTATCCTCCTCTTTTCTCCATGAAAAGCAAACATGACCGACTACTCCCCTTAACCCTGCGTCGGCAAAGGCTTTTGCCTCATTTTCTTCTGGTGTATAATGGTACATTGTGTTAACTGTTGTTGTTCCGCCCATTATGGATTCCACAGCCGTTAACAGGGCGCCAACATAGATGTCATGGGCGGTCATGTGTTTTTCTATGGGCCATATCCATTTTTCCAGCCATTCTTGAAGCGGCAAATCGTCAGCGTATCCGCGTAATAAGCTCATGGCAGCATGTTGATGTGTGTTAACAAATCCTGGCATGACTATTTTGTTTTTTGCGTCTATTTTTTC
>JARYMR010000034.1 GCA_029907045.1 Candidatus Bathyarchaeota archaeon | reverse complement strand
GTCGCTGTATTTTATGGAAATGATGGAAAAAATGCGAGAATCATGGTTATGGCTGGTAAAAAAGCCATTGAAAAAGGTGTAAACGCAAACGACATAGTCAAAGAAGCATCAGCAATTATAGGCGGCGGAGGTGGTGGAAAACCAAACTTCGCCCAAGGCGGCGGAACGAAAATCGAAAAACTACAAGAAGCCATAAAAAAAGCAGAAGAAATCATAAAAAAACAAGTAAGACATTAACGTGAGAATACTTATTTTTCAAATGAAACAGAAAAACTACAAATTATGATTAGAAACAAATAAATTCTTTTTCTGTTTATAATAAGATGGAGGGAAGATTATATCGGACTCCCAGTTTGAGATGTCTGATAAGTATGAAGATTTTGATGTTGATTTAAAACATTTGATGGAAAATATAAGGGAACATTATTCAATTCCGATAGAAGAAGCAGTCATAGTTGAAAATGTTGATAATTGTATTGATGAATGTTACCATTCAATTGACTTCAAACTTAATGATGATTTTGTGGAAATCTTGATGTTAGGAGATGGAATGGAGCCACAAGTGTTTTGGAACATCTTGACAAAGATTGCTGCAACTACGAAATTTGACGAGAGACGTAAGAGTTCTCTTGGACGTTATGGATGGGGAATGAAAATTTCGATGTGTGTAGCTGATCAGGTATTAATTGAGACTAAGAAAGATAGTTTTCAAGGAGCACAATCATGGAAACTTATTAATGGAATACCAAAGCGTAAGAAAGAAGAACCCAAAATATCAGTTGATAAAAACTTTACTATCGTGATTATCAAACTTAGTGATGAATATAAATCAAAATTTAATCGGGAGTTCGTAGAAAAGACTTTACAAAAATTTTACCCTACAATTTTAAGTGGTGCTAAGGTTTATGATAAAAATGGGAGAAAAAGACAATTAACGATGAGTATTAACTCTGAAATAGTTAATCCTCCCCCAGAGATAGATTATGAGAAGAAAAAACCTTTAGAAACAAAAATTAGCGGAGTAGACGTTACTGGTTACGTCTTTTTAGCAAAAGAAAGGTTAAATGAAGAAGACCAAGGAATAAGAATAATTGTTAATGGCAGGAAAATTACAAAAGACTTTTTTGGAGTTTATGGAAGTAAAAATGAACGTATTACTGGTTATCTCCACGCAGATATTTTAATTGACGATATCGCTGGCGATAAAACCTCCATAAAAAAAGGCACAAGTCGTTGGCGACAGTTAAGTGAGGCAATTGGCAAACAACTAATAGAATTCATGAAAGAAATTGGTGCGATAAGAGAAGAAAAACTTCCAGAAAAAATGATAAGGCAAATCCAATTGGAGATTAACGATCTTTTAAAACATTTCCCTGAACTACAAGAATTAGCTAAGAGAGCGGGAATTTCAATATCGGGTGACATTCTAATTCCGAAACAAGCGGGTGACATCTTAACAAAGCTCGAACCTGGCTCTCAGCTTGATCGAGGATTAGAACCCGGTTCGGGTGGAGGTAGCGGGATTCCTGTTCAACTTGGAGCCTTACCAAACATGGCTCCTTCCAATAAAGCTGGTGAAGCTAAAGCGACAACAGAAAGAAGAAGACGAAGAGGATTAGTTGTATGGCCGAGGCCTGAAGAAACTGTTCGAGAGGAGGCTTGGTTCTCTCCTGGAGAAGGGATGGTAATAGTAAACTCTTTGTTTCCCACTTATAGAAAAGCAGAAAAAATGGGTAGTTTAAGCTATCATATGCTGAGATGCGCAATTGAAGCGTTATTAAATCACGCTGTAGAAATAGGCATAATTGATGTGGAGAAATTAAAAGAGTATCGAAATAATGTGTTGGCTAAATGGGGAGAACTTTGATAGAAAAAGAAGAGTATAGATTTATAGTCACATTGAAAAAAATAACTTACCCTGGCGGTGAAAGACTAACACGCTCACTTACTCCCTATGATATCGAGGGACGAACATATAGCCCTAACAGTGAGATTATCAACAAAACGCTACCATTTATAGATAAACGATATGGTTTATTAGTTGAGGAATGTAACAAAAGAAGTATTAGTGAAGCTCTGAATCAATTTTTAGAGGAAGTTTCTCAATATGCTATTGTTGGCAGTGGTCTTATTGGAGTATTATCAACGGACCTTAATCAGAATATCGACACCATTCTCAACGCTCTGTTGAAAACGAAATGGTTTAAATCAATTTTGAACTATATCAAGAGCGAATTTAGAAAGGCGAATAAGAAAGACCCCATCAAATATGCGGAGTCTGTGCGACAATTCGTTGATATATTTGGGCCAAAATATGCAATGTACTTAATGAACAATGAAGGAATAAAAATTAAAAGATCCACTATAACGGCCCTTTGTAGGATAGCGAGTGAAACACCCAAAATAAAAGCATTAATTCGAGAGGGAAAGCTGAAACTAACATTAGCATTTGAATTACCCAATATTAAAGAAAAAGACAGAGAGGAGATTGCGGAACAAATTTCTGGTGTAACTTATGAAGAAGCAAAGAATATTTTAAAGAAAATGAAAGGAAAATGACGTCAAGTGTTATTTATGTATATTTCTTGACCATTTAATCTTGCTATGATTGGATGAGTTGGCTGAAACGAGTTGAGAAAATCATATAACTTTTTATGCGTTTTTTGTAACCGTTTGTAATGTGACCTACCATTTATTGGACAACACCAGCATCCGATTCGTTGATATCCCATATTATACAATGGATTATAAGGTAAGTTCTTATCTTTGATGTATCTCCACACTTCCCATTGATTCCAATCATAAAGAGGATGTATCCGTATAATGGCTGGTTCCCTTTTGGGAAGCATGAATGGACGAAGGCTTCGCCTGTAAACAGATTCAGTACGGGTAGTTCCTGTAACTTCAGCAATTATGCCTTCTTGGGCCATAATTTCATGTGCCGGCGAATCCTTATGAGTTCTACAGCACCATCTATTCTCGTGAGAAGCCCAACCCATTTGTTTAACCATAGAAAAGAACGATATCTCTGGTTTAGCAATTATCAAGTTTAATTTCCATTCATTAGCTAACCATGTCACATACTTGACAGTTTCTGGGAATTCCACGGTAGTGTGATTATAAATGATTGGCGTATCTTTCCCAAGGGTTTGCAGAGCTAAATGCAACGAGACTAAACTATCTTTGCCTCCACTAAAAGCAACAGCTAATTTACCACGAAATATTTTCTGCGCAAACTCAAGTATTTTTATTGCTTGCTTAACTCGAAATCGTAAATATATTCGATTGTTTGCTTTTATAATATCTTTGTCAAATGGTTTTAGTTTAACTTTTAATATTAATTCCTGAATCTTAGCCTTTCGTTTCTGCAATTCTCTTTCAGTTAGTTGGCAAGGCATGTAAAATGCGTTTGTATGAAGTGTCTAATAAATCCTGAGGTCGACGAATTAATTATGTGTATGTGAATAAAAGATAAACATTTAAAAAGCAAGGTAAAAAAAGAATAGATATGAAAGAAGAAACTGAAATTTTGGTTGAATTATGGAAGGAAACACGCGAATGCATAAATCATCTTGATCGAATGATGGACGGTGTTCGATTAAGAGTTTTCACACTTTTCGGTACTTTAACCTCAGTTGCTGCGGCATTGTATTATTGGGCTCCAAATGCATTCATATCGAATATTAGATTATCTGCATTTGTAGAGCTAAGCTTGCTTTTTGTATTAATTCCGTCTATGCTTCAAAATAGGCTCTATCATTATTGGTTATTTAAAGCAATTAATACATCGCTAGACTTAGAGAATTTTATTTCTCAAGAATTGAAAATAGAAAATCCACCATCAGATTTAATGGTCACCCATTCTCTTACTGGGCTTAAAGAAAGAAGCGGATCGTATTGTGAAGCAATGAAACGCTCTAAGCTATTCTGGGTAGAAATAGCAATATTCATATTCTTGATTATTGCTTGTCTGATCCTTTCTTACATTTTTCTTGTTGCAGCATCTAATGTCAACCCATAATATAAGTAAAATTTTGCCTAAGCATAGCCATAATCCAGCAGTTCAGTCCAATGTAAAGGAATAAACTTTTCGAAATCAAGAGTAAAGGATTAATGCAAGTTTCGCCATGCTTAAATTGGTGTTTAAACGTGAGGAATAGCGTTCTCTGTCCGTGAAAACAAAACATTTAATATCCCTCAAACCAATTCAGAAAGTTTTATGGAATTTTTAAAGAAAATCGAGGAAAAATGGCAAAAACGCTGGGAAACCGCCAAAATCTTCGAGGCAAACCCAGACCCAAACAAAAAGAAATTTTTCATAACCTTCCCATACCCATACATGAACGGCCCCCTCCACGTAGGCCACGGCTTCACAGCGTCCCGCGTAGACGCCTACGCACGCTTCAAAAGAATGCAAGGCTACAACGTGCTTTGGCCATGGGCATGGCACTGGACAGGCCAACCCCTCTTAGGCGCAAGCGAACGCGTAGCAAAAGGCGACGAAGAATTCATAAAAATTTTGAGAGAAGTGGATGGCGTTCCAGAAGAAGAACTAAAAAAATTCAGCGACCCAATTTGTATGGCAACATACTACACAAATGATGGGCGAACAGCTGCAAAAAAAGCTGGCTTCTCAATTGATTGGAGAAGAGAATTCAATACCATAATGCCTACCTACCAAAAATTCATAGAATGGCAATACGAAAACCTCAAAGCAAAAGGCTACGTTTCAAGAGGAACACATCCAGTTGTTTGGTGTCCAAAATGTCAAAGCCCAACAGGAGACCATGACCGCCAAGTTGGAGAAGGCGTAACACCAGAAGAATACACGCTAATAAAGTTCAAACTAAACCATGAAACCATTCTTCCGGCAGCGACCTTCCGCCCAGAAACAATTTACGGCGTAACAAACATGTGGATAAACCCAGATGCAATATACATCGAAGCTCATGTAGATGATGAAACTTGGATAATAAGCGAAGAAGCAGCCCAAAAAATGAAAGAACAAGGAAGAAATGTAAAAATAAAACGAATATTGAAAGGGAGAGAGCTTATAGGAAAAACCTTCGAAAACCCCGTCACAAAAGAACGGTTTCCCATACTTCCAGGATGGTTTGTCAACCCAAAACAAGCAACAGGTGTTGTTTACAGCGTACCAGCTCACGCTCCTTATGATTGGCTGGCCCTCAAGGACCTGCAAGAAAAACCAGAAGTATTGCGAGAATTTGGCATAGACCCAGAAACTGTGAAAAGAATAAAGCCAATCTCCCTCATCAAAGTGGAGGGGTTCGGCGAATATCCAGCCATCGAGATAGTAGAACAATTAGGCGCTAAAGACCAGCATGACCCAAAGGCTGAAGAAGCAACTAAAATACTTTACAAGAAGGAGTTCCACGGCGGAATTCTAAAAGAAAACTGTATGGAATATTCCGGAAAAATAGTTAGAGAAGTTAAAGAAACCCTAATAAAAGATTTCAAAAGCCGCGGAATCGTAGACGTAATGTATGACCTGCCACAGCCAGTGGTTTGCCGCTGTTTAACGCCATGCATAGTCAAAGTCTTGCAAGACCAGTGGTTCCTAAACTATTCAGACCCAGAATGGAAAGGAAAAGCAAAAGAAGCCCTAAGCCAGATGAAAATTTACCCTGAAACGGCAACCCAATGGTTCTTAACAGTAATTGATTGGCTTAAAGAGTGGGCTTGCGCAAGAAGAACAGGATTCGGCACACCATTACCATGGGGAGAAGGATGGATTATAGAAACCTTAAGCGACTCCACAATCTACATGGCTTTCTACACAATAAACAAACACATAAAAGAAAAGAATATACGACCAGAAAACTTGACAAAAGAAGTTTTCAACCACATCTTCTATGGAGAAGGAAACGTAGAAAAAATAGCCACAAAAAATGGAATAGAAATCGAAATCTTAGAAGAAATGCGCAAGGAATTTCAATATTGGTATCCTGTTGACCTAAGGGTTTCAGCCAAAGAACTCGTCCCCAACCACCTAACATTCTTTATATTCCACCACACAGCACTATTTCCACCACAACACTGGCCAAAAGGAATAGGCGTAAACGGCATGCTAATGATAGAAGGCAAACAAATGCATAGGCATTTAGGAAACTTCATACCTCTAAAAAAAGCCATTGAAAAATATGGGGCAGACGCCACAAGATGCGCACTATTATTGGCTGCTGAGGGAATGGACGACCCAGACTGGAGAAGCGAAAACGTCAAAGACATCAAAAACAAACTTGAAACATTCTATAACTTTGCAAAAAACATAATAGAACAAGCAGAAACCACAGAGACTGGACACTTAGAAAAATGGCTTATGAGCACCCTACAACATCGCATAAAAGAAGTCACAAAAAATTTGGGAGAAATGAAAACAAGAACAGCCCTAGAAATAGCCCTCTTCGAAACATGGAACGACTTCCGATGGTACATACAAAGAAAAAAGACACTAGAATCAAAAACCCTGAGAGAAGCTTTGAAAATATGGCTAAAACTGCTCGCACCATTCGCCCCTCACATATGCGAAGAATTATGGAGCGAAATGAAAGAAGAAGGTTTCATCTCACTCGCAGAATGGCCAAAAATAAACGAAGAACAAATAGATATAACCACTGAAGAAAAGGAAAACTTCATAGAAAATTTAATTGAAGACACATTAAACGTCTTAAAAGCAACAAAAATTACTCCCCAAAAAATATTCTATTACACAGCCGCCCCGTGGAAATGGAAAATTTATCAAAAAGTATTAGAAAAATCAAAACTCGGAGAAGTGAAACTAAACGAGTTTATGAAAGAACTTGGCACAGAAAAGGACTTGAAAGAAAACATTAAAGAAATAACAAAATTCGCCACAAAAATCATAAAAGAAATAAACCTAATACCAGAAAACAGAAAAGAAAATATATTAAAAATAAAAGAAATCGACGAAAAAAGGATAATTGAAGACGCAAAGGAATTTTTAAGTGAAAGGTTCAAAGCACAGATCGCAATCTACAAGGAAGACGACAAGGAAATTTATGATCCTAGAAAAAGAGCCACTATGGCTATGCCCTTCCGACCAGCAATTTACATTGAATAGGGGGTCAATGTTATATTAACAATTTTGACAGGGAACTTAAGGTACGCTCATTAACCCTAATATGATAGTTTCTCCTTCCACTACTCGTTGTTGTAACGTAAAAGTCCTTCTCCTCACGGAGTTTGCTTCCATGCAAGAGAGCCAAAATGGTGCGACAAACATTTACCGTAGTCAGTTTTTCATCTCTAACTCTTTTCTCAATTTCCTCCTGTAAAACTCTTGGATTAATTGTATAAATAACCTCGGAACCTTGTCCCACTTTCTCGTAATGCATCTCCATTTCCTTCAACAGGAAGTTAACTATGTCATAATATGGTGACTTGCGGCTCCTAATGAGGTATATGTAATTTATTAGAGGGATGGGTAGATCAAATTGGTGGATCTCTGACACCTTCACCCCTCCCTAAATAAAAGGAGTTAGTTCTTATTTAAAAGCTTTAAGTAACATTTTTCTATTAAGAATCTTTCAGCCAATACAGATAAAATTATTATCTAATGCTTCGTATTCAATTCTTGTGGGTCCGTGGCGCAGCTTGGATAAAGCTAAATTCCAAAAAGCGCGTCGGCCTTCTAAGCCGGAGATCCTGGGTTCAAATCCCAGCGGACCCGCATCATTATTCTTTTTGGAACGGTGTTTTTAAGTTAACGTTAGGGTCTATATTTGATTTTATTCGTACTTGGAAACAGAATTCAAAGACAGATTAGAAAAAAGAAAATTAGTAGTTTAGAATGGTAATATGAATGGTCCGCATAACCTTGGTATTGGCATCATTATCCTTATTGTATCTCTACTTTGGAATGGTGTTCCATCATTGAGTTTTTCAGTTATAGTCAATGTTATGTTAGGAAAAAGAGAGATTTTTCTTCTTTCGACGTGTTAGGATAACTATGATTGTTGATAATACTATGAATGTTGCTAAGATTGAAGTTTATGAAAATTCTGGTATTATGACTATTTCAATTGGTGAGTGTTGATAGGTGAAGTAGATTATGCTTAAGGTTTCATCTTCAAATATGGTGTCGTATTCTATCGGAGTGTTGTTGAGTGTTATATTATATGGAGGAGCCATCAGTTCATGCGGAATTGTTAGTCTGCAGAATCCAGTTGTTTGATTGGCTGTCATGTTAGAAACAACCATTCTAATAGTACTATTAGACTCGAAATATTGGAAGTTTTCAATTGTTGAATTGGAGATGACATCCACAGAATAGCCAACAGAAGTGTTAAAGCTTCTAAATGGACCCATCAACGGATAATTATCAACATTATTCTCATCAATAATGTAGGGAGTATCACTTATACCATCACTACCAGTAATGTTTTGATAAGGACCACTATACAGGTCAACACCAGCATAATCACTCCAATAGTTTCCACCAGAAGGATAGCCATTGTCCCAAAAGTTATTGTATGAGGTAATATTATACACGTGGACATTTTTTGTGTTATTGATGAAATTGTTGTGATATATCACGTTATTCTCCCCTACAATGTAAATGCCTATCTTATTCTCGGTGATAACATTTTGAAAGATTAAATTGTTATGTGAACCTCTTCGTTCGGGATACTGGGTCGGGTGAACCTCTAACATAATGCCAACTTCAGTGTTATTTTTTATCTTATTTTGAAAAATTGCATTATACTCACAACCGCTTAATCGCAGACCATATACGTTGTTTGCTATAATGTTATTTTTTATAACATGATTCTCTCCATAACTCATCTGATGAGCTGTTATAATCCAAATTCCTTCGATATTATTTATCACTAGATTGTTCTCGACTGTATTCTGAATCGCTCTTTCCGATAGATAAATTCCAGCCACTGCATTTCTCACAGTAAATCCCTTAAAAGTTACAAATGAGCATTCTATCTCAACAGCTGTCGCAGTGCCATTAGCATCAATAATTGTTGTTTCTCTAATTTCTCCAATGAGCATCAATGTCTTATTTACAACCACATGTTCATAGTATATTCCTGCTTTAACGTAAACAGTGTCACCTGCATTTGCATTATCTATGGCTTCTTGTATTGTTGAATAATCATCCGGAACTATTATTGTCTTAGGCTCTGATTTAACATTTTTAATGCTAATGGCTAAAGCTAACATACAAATCAAGAATAGTGCCAACATTATTCCAAAAGCTACTTTCTTCATAACTTCTTCTAATTTATTATGCTATTCAATTCAGCTTAAAATTTTTTCATAATATTGTTATAGAAAAAATTTCTACCATAGTATCTGTTTGTTATTGGCGTATAATATTAGCTAATCAGTTAATTACTTTAAGGCAACGCTAAAATAACAACACTTAGCACTACGGTATTAACACTAAAATTTATAACCAGACAGGTTTAAATTAGTAATGCAATAATAAATGGTAAACGCTTTAAGATTGACGTGTCAGTGTATAAGGGGGTTGCCATGAGCACACATGTGGATGAGTTGAAGCTTCGTTTAATGACCATTGAAATGCTTAGGACAGCAAAGTATAAGCGAAACATAACTTATCGTGAGTTAGCCTCCAAAACTGGTTTGCCAGTGACTGTTTTGAGCAGATATGCCAAGGGACATGTTTTGCCTAATACTGCGAGGGCGAGGCAGCTTTGGAAAGTTTTAAATAAGCTTGTTGGTTTGGAAACTGAATTACGTAATAGGATAAGGTTTGATGAAGATGGATATTTTGATAACACTGAGATTGTTGGGGATTTTAACATTTTACAACAAGCAGCTAATCATGCCCTTGCGAATTTTGCTGGAAAACGAGTGACAAAAGTTTTGACGGCGGCTGTGGATGGTATACCATTAGCAACTATGGTTGCCAGCGCTTTGGGAGTTAATCTTATAATTGCGAAGAGAAGCAAAGAAGTTGGGGTTAAGGCTTTTTTGGAAGAGACTTATGCACTTAGGGATTCTGGTGTAACTATGACGCTTTACATTCCAAAAGATGCCATTAAAAAGCGGGATAGCGTTTTGATTGTTGATGATATGGTTAAGACCGGAGAAACCCAAGCGGCTTTGGTGAATCTTGTCAGGAAAGCAAAGGCTGAGATTTCAGGATTTTTCTCGCTTATTGCTGTTGGTGAAGAGTGGAAGAGAAAGCTGAAGCTTTCGGGAGAATGCCCAATAGAAGTCATCACTTATGTTAAGGCGCCTTCGGAACCGAGCACTCGTTTTTAACTAGACAATAAGGGCATTTGCCCTTTCTACAAAAATCTTTACCAATTCTTAGCAGTGCTGTTTCGAAATTTATGAAAGATTTCCCTTCCACTTCATTTTTGAACCAAAAATCCTCTAATTGTTTTAAGGCAGTTTCGCTTTTTTCTTTTTTGATTATTCCAAGGTTTTTGGCTGCAAGTAAAACAAGGCTTGTGGGTTCTGGTTTGGCTTTGTCCCATATATTGCGAAGCTCTCTTAAGAAAATGTTCACGGTTACTTCTCCTATGCCCTTCCCCAAATCTTTTAGGCGGTTTTTCAAGTCTTGCACATCTGAAGCTTGATTATAAAGAAGGGTTAAGCTTCCATTGTATTTTTGGATGAGATTTTGCATAACTTCCAGGAGTTTATCTGCTGTTTTGAAGTCGTAGTGTGTGTAGCTTCCTTCATCCAATATTCTGACAAGTCCATCCCATCCGGTTTGGAGTATTTGCTTGGGCGTTAGCACATTATATTTTCGGAAGCACTCGTAGGTTTTAATAACTGAAGTTTCTGTTATTGGAGCACCAAAAAGGATTGAGGCGAAAAACCATTTGAAAATTTCTTCGTCTTTGCCACTTGTTAGGTCTATGCTTAATGTTTCGGAGTATCTTTTTCCAAAATTTTCCACAAGAACCCTAATGCTTTCCTTTCGCATGAGAAGGCTCACTTTATTAACATATTTTATACTCCTTCTGGCATAAACCATTTACTGAGGCTAAACATGATGCGAACTCGAACGATTGAGTGGCATGATGGAACCGTACTCACCATAGACCAGTCAAGGCTTCCTTGGGAAACTGTAACGCTTGAGATGAAAAGTTGTGGTGATGTGGCTGAAGCCATAAAAACAATGAAGATTAGGGGTGCTCCTCTTCTTGGTGCTGCAGCAGCCTTTGCCCTAGCTTTAACAGCATACCACTCGAAAAGTAAAAGTAAAGAGGAACTTGTTTATGAACTGGAAAAAGCTGCAGAAATTTTAAGGAGTACAAGACCGACGGGTGTTAATCTTTTCTGGGCTGTGGACAGAATTTTGGCTAAGGCAAGGGAGTTTTCGGGAAGTGCGGAGACTTTGGCTGCTTTTGTTGTTGAGGAAGCGAAGAGAATAGCTGATGAGGATGCCGCGGCGAATCGCATGATTGGAAAGTTTGGCGCTGAACTCATTAATGATGGAGATGTTGTTCTAACCCATTGTAATGCTGGTGCTTTGGCAACTGTTGAGTATGGCACGGCTCTTGGAGTCATAAGAGCTGCTTGGGAGCAAGGAAAAAAGATTAGGGTTATCGCCACGGAGACTCGTCCAAAATTGCAGGGGGCAAGGTTAACAACTTATGAGCTTAAGAGGGATGGCATACCAGTTACTTTGATTACTGATAACATGGTTGGTTATGTAATGTTTAAGCGAATGGTTAGTAAAGTGGTTGTGGGCGCTGACAGAATAGTTCAAGACGCAGTAATCAACAAGATTGGAACTTTTACTGTGGCGGTTTTAGCCAAAGAACATGGCATACCCTTCTATGTGGCAGCTCCAAAATCCACCTTTGATTTGACACACACCTCAGCAGGCATCATTATTGAAGAAAGGAGACCCGAAGAAGTCACCCAAATAGGTTCATTGCGAATTGCTGCAGAAGGAGTGGACGCTTTAAACCCAGCATTCGACATAACCCCCCTTAAATACGTGACAGCAATAATCTGCGAAAGCGGGATTCTATATAAGAAAGATTTTGATAAGTTTAAATGAAAATGTGGCTACTGGTTGATGGTTTAAATGAGCAAAAGCAAAGAAAAAGCGTCTGGCAACACAGAACTCAAATTTAAGGGATTACTATTGGAAAAGGGTGTAAGAATTCCAAAAAACCAGAATACAGAGAGCATTTCTTCAAGAGGATATGGCACAATAGAAAATGATGAACTTCTACTCACTTTTTATGAAGCACTATACCTTTTGGAAAAGAAACTACTGGAAATTGAAGATGAAAAAGGGGAGCCCGTGGATTTTCAGAAACTTCTGCGTTGCTATGAGGCTTTCAATGAAAATGCTTGGGCCGCATACCTGACTTACCGTGACCTAAGGAGCCGTGGGTATGTGGTGCGGGAAGGTTTTGGTTTAGGCGTTGATTTTCGAGTTTATGAGAGGGGTGAGTATGGCAAAGAAGCTGCTAAATATCTAATCTTGAATATTCAAGAGGGAAAGCCTATTTCGTTGGAGGATTTAACCCGTGCTATGATGCAGTGTCAAAGCCTCAAAAAGGAGTTGGTTTTGGCTGTTATTAATCGCAGAGGAGAAATAGTTTATTATTCAGTTTCTCAGCTGCAGATTTAAGTTTAAACTTATTTTGCATTAAGTGTCTTCTGCTGCATAATTTCTTCGAGCGGTTGCAAAAGCTAAAATTTGAATAAAAAGAGGGGTTCGAAGGATCAAACTAGTTTTTCACGTTTTAGTTTTAGATAAACGCTAATAATCCAATGCCAATTAATGCAAGTATTGCAACTATTACTATGAAGATTATTACTGCAATGATGGCGATTGCCAATGCCATTATCCATCCACAGTCAAAGAAATGCTTAATCAATGCAAGCCATACAATGAGCATTATAATTGCGGCAATTAAGCCACCAATGAAACTTCCGATGACCGCACCTATTACTGTTCCGAGAATCACTATCCATACTGCATCCGTGAACTTTGCTTTTTCTTTCCCTACAAGTGCTCTTCCGGCTAACCAAAGGACAGGGGCGACGATTATTGTTCCTACGACAATCTGGATTAATAGTGCAACAAGATCCGTTTTAA
>JARYMR010000033.1 GCA_029907045.1 Candidatus Bathyarchaeota archaeon | reverse complement strand
AGGGACTCGGGTAGGAGACACGATAAAGCTAATTCCAGGAGGAACAAATGTCGAGACAACAGGCACACTAACCATACCCGCAGGTGAAACGTGGTACGTAGAATGGAGTTTCCTTTGGGCAACTGATGCGCAAGACAGTAATGCTGTTGAAGTAACGCTAGTATTAGTCGTCAAGTAGTAACTAGCATTCTCCCTTTCTTTAATTCCCTTTTAAAGTTTGTACGTTTAGTTAAAGTGAATAATATTCATAAAAAATGAAAAGATGATATTTGCTTCTATACCTATACTGCTCCGAATGTGCATTGAATCATATACAATCGCACTGACTACTCTAAAAAGAATAAGGGAAATGACTACACATAGTATTGCTAACTTTTTTCTTTCTTTCTTAATTATTTCTTTGGTACATTTTTTTACACAATCAAACTTATTGATGAAGTCCAAATTGCCTCATCTTAAATCTACATCAAAATCAAAAAGTTAATAAAACATATGAATCTGTGATTATGATTTAGGCTCAATGAAAAGTTTAGCTCATACTTCTCATTGTGTTCAGAGAACACTTATTCTTGCCTTTTAAATCTCAGTCCTGGTAAAAACTGTGTAAACAGCCGAGGAAGAGTGGGAAAACCTTTTATTTGTAAATTTTGTATTACCAATTGGTGAGAACTTGAGTAAGTATACAACAGTTTCCACAAAAATTCCTCAAGAAATTAAAGAAAAAATGAAAGAACTAAAAATCAAGCCTTCAAAACTATTAAGAAAAGCTATAGAAGATGAGATTAGAAGAAGGGAGGCTGAAAAGCTTAAAGAGGAAATAGAGAAACTGAAACCAGTTCTTGACAAGGTGAGCATGGAAGAAGTAGTGAAAGGTTTAAGAGAGGATAGAATGCGCAGATGAAATACCTATTCGATTCATCAGCCATATTCAAAGCAATAAAAGAAAACAAAATCGAAACCCTAGTTGGAAATTACACATTGGAATTGGCAAGATACGAGCTTGGAAACATATTATGGAAAAACTTTGCCATCCAAGCAAAAGCCACAGACCAGGAAATTAAAATTCTCGCAAAAATAATCAAACAAACCCTAAACACCATGGAAATTACACAAATAACCTGCAATGAACAAGAAATACTACAAACTGCAGTGAAACTGAAAATAACCTTTTACGATGCAGCATACGCTTACTATGCCAACATAAAAAATTTAACACTCATAACTGAAGACTCTCAACTCCTAAGAAAAATCGCACCATACGTTAAAACTTCAAAGTTAAGCGACATTACCCAACCAACAAAAGTAAAATAAGAACATAGCTTGGTTGCAAAATCGCACACTTCAAAATCTTGTATTTTGCTAAAGTTTAAAAGTGAAGCAAGATATTGCTGTTACTCGAAATTATCACAAGTGTGAAGTGATGTAAATGAGTAAGTCGTCTTTGGTTTCGGGTTTCTATAAGCTCAGCCCAAAAGAGCGTTTAGAATTTGTTAAAGAGTTTGCCAACTTAACTGATGATGAAGCCGCTTTGTTGCAGAATACTGGTTCTTTGCCCTTAGATTTGGCTGATCGCATGATAGAAAATGTTGTTGGCGCCATCCCCATACCATTAGGCATAGCTGTAAACTTTCTGATAAACAAACGCGACTATTTGATTCCAATGGCTATTGAAGAACCTTCTGTTGTTGCTGCAGCCAGTTACGCTGCAAAAATGGCAAGAGACGGCGGAGGCTTCCATACAAGTAGTACACCGCCAATAATGATTGGTCAAATCCAAGCCATAGGCATAAAAGACCCTTATGCGACTAAGATGCGCATAATCCAAGCAAAAGAAGAAATCCTAAAGAAGGCTAACGACCAAGACCCAGTTCTGGTCTCAGTAGGCGGAGGAGCAAAAGACTTAGACGCAAAAGTAATCCAAACAACCCAAGGACCAATGCTAATAACAGAATTGCATGTAGACTGCAGAGACGCAATGGGCGCAAACGCCGTAAACACAATGGCAGAAGCCGTCGCTCCCCTAATAGAGCGCATAACAGGCGGACGCGTTTATTTACGCATAATCTCAAATTTGGCTGTTAAACGCTTAGCAAGAGCATGGTGCACAGTTCCAAAAGAATCAGTTGGCGGCGAAGAAATCGTAGACGGCATCGTAAACGCTTGGGCTTTTGCAGCCGCAGACCCATACCGCGCGGCTACACACAACAAGGGCATAATGAATGGCATAATAGCCGTCATAATAGCCACATGCAATGACCACCGCGCCATAGAAGCAGGAGCCCACGCCTACGCAGCCAAAAACGGACACTACACAACACTATCTACATGGGAGAAAAACGAAAACGGCGACCTAATCGGCTCTATTGAGCTACCAATGGCTGTTGGCCTAATAGGCGGAGCCGTAAAAACCCACCCAATAGCACGCATAGCCCTCAAAATTTTAGACGTAAAAACAGCCAACGAATTTGGCGAAGTTTTAGCTGCTGTAGGCTTAGCCCAGAATTTAGGCGCCCTAAGAGCCTTAGCCCACGAAGGAATACAACGCGGACACATGTCGCTTCACGCAAGAAACATAGCCGTAGCCGCAGGCGCCACAAATGAGCTAATTGATTTGGTGGCTGAAAAAATGGTTGAAGAACGCAAAATCCGCATGGACAGAGCAAAAGAACTAATAGAACAGTATAAAGCCGCTGGAAAAGTCTAAAAGAAAAAGTGACCGAATCATAACATGGGAAAAAAATGAAAATAGTTCTTGGACCAGCATCGCAGCAATTAGGCGAAAAAATAGCAGAACTCCTAAACGCAGAAACAGTACCAGTCGCCTTCAAAACATTTCCAGACGGCGAATCCTACATAAGATTAGAAGGCAAAGTGCAAAACCAAGAAGTATTCATAGTGCAAACCACAAGCCCGCCCCAAGACCCCAAACTTATACAATTAGCCTTCATCGCAGACGCAGCAAAAAGAAACGGCGCAAAAAAAGTAACCGCCATCGTACCTTACTTGGCTTATGCACGCCAAGACAAGGCTTTCCTACAAGGCGAAGCCATAAGCATCGAAACAATTGCACGAATGCTAAAGGCGGCTGGAGTAGACAGCCTAATAACTGTGAACGTTCACCAAGAAAAAGTGTTAAATAAATTTCCGTTTCCAGCAAAGAGTGTTTCGGCAATTCCGCTTTTAGCTGAATATTTCAAAAGTAAGGGTTATGTGGGGGCTTTTGCGCTGGCACCAGACAAAGGTGCCATGCATATTGCTCAAGAAGCAAAAAGAGGTTTAGGCGGAGAATGTGGCTACTTAGAAAAACAAAGGGACCGTTACACTGGGCAAATTAGCGTTGAAAAGAAAACATTCGATGTTAAGGGAAAAACTGCAATAATTTTTGACGATATTATAAGCACTGGTGGCACAATAGTGGCTGCTGCCAAGGTTTTAAAGGAGCTTGGAGCTGAAAGGGTGTATGCCGCTTGTGTTCACCCGCTTTTAATTGGAGATGCTGAAAAGCGAATTTTAGAAGCTGGTGTTGAAGAAATTGTTGGCACAGATACTGTTCCAAGCCATGTAAGCAAAGTTTCCATTGCGCCATTAATAAGTAAGGAAATTTGGGAGCATAAAAGTGGCTAAACTTTTCTTTCTATTGTCAGGCGAACATGAAACCCTACCAGTTTCCGAGTTAAAAGCTATCCTTGAAGCAGAAGGCTATATGTTCAAAGTATTAGAGAAACTTGACCAAACGTTAAGACTTGAAGCAGAAATAAAATGCATAGACGCCATAAAACGTAGAGCTGCCTTCGCAAGGCTTTGCGGATTAGAACTATTCAACTGCGAAGCGGAAACAAGTAAAATAGTTAAGGCTGTAGGTTCTGCAAACCTTAGCGAAATTTTGAAGAATGACGAAAGTTTTGCTGTTCGCATAAAGCGCATAAAAAATCACGCTCCAAACATTAAAAGCATGGCTCTTGAAAGAAAAATTGGAGAACTCATCCTCAAAAAGAAAGCAAAAGCTAAGGTGAACCTAAAAAATCCTGAAAAAACCTTTACTGGAATATTAACGGACAAAAAATTTCTTTTTGGCGTAAAATTGGCTGAAATTTCGCCCACACCCTTCATGGATAGGCGCCCAAAGAAAAAGCCCTTCTTTCACCCATCTGCCATGCCAGCAAAACTTGCAAGATGCATGGTAAACCTAGCCAAGCCAAAAATTGGAGAATTGGTTTTTGACCCGTTTTGCGGTACGGGAAGTATGCTTATAGAGGCTGCGCTTATTGGTTGTCGTGTTGTGGGTTTGGATATTCAAAGGCGCATGGTAAAGGGCACCCTAAAAAATATGGCTTACTTCAACATTAAACCAGAAAGCCTCATACTCGCTGATGCCAAAAACCCACCTATAAGGAAAGTTGACTGTGTGGTAACAGACCCGCCATATGGAAAGTCTGCAACAACTCTTAAACGAACAACGAAACAATTAGTTGAGGAAGCTTTAACGGCTGTTTATGACATGCTTGATAAAGGAAAAAGGGTTTGCATGGCTGCACCAAAAACATTAAACATTGGAAAGATAGGCACAGTTTTTGGGTATAAACATTTAGAGTCCCATTTCGTTTATGTTCACAGAAGCCTAACAAGAGAAATAGCAGTATTCGAAAAGGAGTAAAACCCATGAGCCTAAACATAATTTTCTTAGGCACAGCGGGAAGCGTTCCAACACCAAAAAGAAGCTTACCCTCCATACTCATACAACGCAAAGGAGAACAAATAATGTTCGATTGCGGAGAAGGCGTACAAAGACAAATGATAAAGGCTAAGGCTGGATTCCACAAAAAAATGAAAATTTTCATAACGCACATGCACGGCGACCACGTTCTCGGATTGCCTGGACTATTACAAACCATGGCATTACTCGACAGAGAAAGAAAGCTTGACATTTATGGACCGTTAGGGATAAAGCGCTTCTTAGAAAGCATTAGGGAAACAGTGCAGTTTGTCCTAACATTTCCGGTTGAAGTTCACGAAATCCAGAAGACTGGCATTATTTGTGAAGAGGAAGAATACTATGTTCAGGCGGTTTGGGCAAACCATGTAATCCCAGGTTTGTCATACGCCCTAATAGAAAAACCTCGCCCAGGAAAATTTTACACAGAAAAAGCAAAAGCCTTAGGCGTTCCAGAAGGACCTTTATGGTCAAAACTGCAGCATGGACACAAAATTAAGCTATCCAATGGAAGAATCATCAAACCAGAGGATGTTACTGGACCGCCAAGACCTGGAAGAAAAATTGTTTACACCGGCGACACAAGACCCTTTAAGAGTTTTACAAAGTTTGCTGCTGGTGCGGATTTGCTAATTCATGACGCCACTTTAGATGATGAGATGGTTGAAAGAGCAGAAGAGGATGGACACTCTACGCCAGAACAAGCGGCAAGAAATGCGAAAAAGGCGAAAGTTAAGCAGCTAATTTTGACGCACGTAAGCGCAAGGTATGGTGATGCAAGCATACTTTTAGAACAGGCAAGGAAAATTTTCAAAAACACGAAAGTGGCGGAGGATTTTATGAAAATAGAGATTCCGCTTTCAGATGTTTAAGGGAAAAGTTTTCTTAATTTTTCCATGCTTTCTTTAACATGCTCAACGGATTCAACGATTAGAATCTTATTATAAGAAATTTTCTCAAACAGTTTTGCAACCTTTTCCCAATCTATTGTGCCATAACCTATTCCCAAGTGCTGGTCGCCTTTCCCATCATTATCGTGTAAATGCGCATGCACAATCTTGTCTTTGAAAACAGTTAAGAAACTTTCTATCTGCCCATTCAAATTGGCGTGTGCAACGTCAAAAGCCAAGCCAATTTCCTCATTAACCTCTTCATAAAACTTGGCGAAATCTTCAACGCTCTTCATTAGGAAGGGGTATGGTTCTGGCACGTTTTCTATTGCTATTTTGATGCCGTAATCCTCTGCTTTTTTAAGCAGCAGGTGTGTTGTCTTTAAGTTTTGAAGCCAATCCATGCCGGGATAAAACATGCTAACGCCCGTTTTTAACCCTGGATGGAAAACCCAGATAGAAGCGTTTAAGGCACTTGCATAAGCCATTGATTTTTCTAATCGTGTAATCATAGCTTTTAACATGGGTTTTGAAGGTGAAGCAATGTTTATGTCAGCAAAAGGCGCGTGAATAGAATAGTTCAAGTTGTAAGAGTTGCCGATTTCTTTTAATGCTCGGACTCTTCGGTTGCTTAGTGTATGAAAACCGTCATCAACAATTTCGATGTATGCGGTTTTTGCTTCCTGAATTTGTGCTGGAATTCTGTTAAAAGGTTTATTTAAACAGTAGAGCATTGATAAGCCAATTTTTGGTTTCATAGCAAATCCTTCTAGTTTAAGCTGAACTTTATAATTCATAATTTTCGTCTTATAAGCTCTAATTTTGGCAAAAGTTCATTTGTGCAGTATGGTTCGAATCAAATTCTGAATATGTATGGTTACTCTTAATCAAGACTCCACATTCACACAAGTTAAATGTCAAAGCTCTAGAAAACATTTTGAGTCAACCCAGCTTATAGTGGAAGGTGCTAGAATGACCAAAAAACTCAATGCAACAAAGGAATTTGCAGAATTTTTGACATCTGAGCAAGGGTTCCGGAGTTTGTGTGAAAATGCAGCTGTAGCTGTTGCCATCACAGACACTAAAGGGCGATTTAAGTACGTGAATAAAGCCATGGTTGACTTGCTGGGCTATTCTGTTGAGGAGCTGTTTGGTCGTCCCTTCAAATTTTTCTTACATCCAGAAGACAGAGCAAAAATAACACGCTTGTTCCTTAGAATTGTCGTATTAAGGAGACAACCAAGAGATTTAGAATTTCGCGCTTTACGTAAAGATGGTTCAACTCTATATTTATGGTCAAAACCCACACGTTTCATGATTAATGGCAAAACTGTTGGGTTTCAAGCAATAATGGTAGATGTGACGAAACTTAAAGAAGTTGAAAAGAAGTTAATGGAAACAAACAGAAGGCTTGAGACTATTTTTGAAACAGCATCAGAAGGCATGATGACTGTAGATGAAAATGAAAACATAACCTTTGTAAATAGGGCATTTGCCGAAATGCTTGGATATCATGCGCATGAGCTTATAGGCGTTAATCTTCGCAAATTTGTTGACGAAGAAAGTTTCCAAAAGATAAGAAGGCAGACAGAAATTAGAAAAAGGGGAGAAACCAGCCGCTACGAAATAACCTTATACCATAAAGATGGCAAACCGCGAATTCTTCAAGTTTCGGCATCACCCCTTTGGGATGAGAAAGGTGAATATGAAGGTGCCATAAGTATCATAATGGATGTTACTGAACGCAGAAAAATGGAGGAAAAACTCAAAGAGTCTGAGGAAAGGCTTAAACGCCTAATAGAATATGCCCCAGACGCCATCTATGTCAATGATTTACAAGGAAGATTTATCGATGGAAATAAGCAAGCTGAAGCATTGATAGGCTATAAAAAGGAAGAACTTATTGGAAAGAGCATATTTGAAGCCGGAATTTTCCCGAAAAAATGTTTACCGAAAATTAAGGAAGCTATTGAAAGAAACTTGAAAGGAGAAAAGTATGGTCCAGAAGAATTTGAACTCATAAGGAAAGATGGAAAAACGGTTTTTGTTGAAATATCCGCTTTTCCAATAGTTAGCGGTGGAAAAATTGAGGTTATTGGCATTGCAAGAGACATAACCGAAAGAAAACAAATGCAGCAGAAACTCGAAGAGTACGCACAACATCTTGAGGAACTTGTTGAACAGAGAACCAAAGCGCTGAAGGAAACTCGAGAGCAACTCATAAAATCTGAAAGGCTTGCTGCCATTGGGCAAGTTGCAGCCATGGTGGGGCATGATTTGCGCAATCCATTGACTGGCATAAAAGGCGCCGTTTACTACCTAAAAAATAAGTTGGGTCCCAGCGTGGATAAAAATGTTAGTGGAATGCTGCGGCTTATTGAAGAAAATGTGGAGTATGCAAACAAAATAATTTCAGACCTTATGGAATATTCAAGAGAAATAAAATTGGAGCTTAACGAAACAACTCCAAAAGCCATAGTAACGGAAACATTGTCAACTATGGAAATTCCAGAAGGAATACAATTTTTAGATTTAACCCAAGACAATCCGAAAATAAAAGTTGACATTGACAAAATGAAAAGGGTTCTCGGCAACATAATTAGGAATGCAGTAGACGCCATGCCAAAAGGCGGCAAAATTACAATAACAAGTAAGGAATCAAATGGCAATTTGGAAATAGCCTTTACAGACACTGGAACCGGCATTCCAAAGGATGTTTTGGAGAAAATTTGGATGCCATTTTTCACAACCAAATCGAAGGGTATGGGTTTAGGCTTGCCAATATGCAAACGCCTTGTGGAGGCGCATGGCGGCAAAATCTCGATTGAAAACAAAGTTGGGGAAGGAACAACCGTTACCGTAACTATTTCTATAAAATCAAAAATTTTTGAAGGAGGTGAGAAAATATGGCTGGAGGCGCCAGAATCCTTGTCGTCGACGATGACGAAGGCATAAGAAAAGTTCTAAAAACCATACTGGAAGATGAAGGATACAGCGTTGATACGACTGCAAATGGAAAAGACGCCATCAGAAAATCCCACAAAAAATTCTACAACCTAGCCCTAATAGACATTAGGCTTCCAGACATGGAAGGCACGAAATTACTAAAAAGAATCAAAGAGACTGTTCCAAAAATGCGAAAAATAATAATCACTGGCTATCCTTCAATGCAAAACGCCATAGAAGCATTAAATCAAGGCGCAGACGGCTACATAGTAAAACCTTTCGACATGCCAAAAGTTCTGGCAACAATCAAAGAGCAGCTGAAAAAGCAGGAGGAAGAGAAAAAATACAGCCAAGAGAAAGTCACAGAATTCATAGAAACAAGAGTGAAAGAACTAGCAGAAGAAACCGTAACCAACAAAAAATAGACGCCATTTTCTCAATTTTATTTAGCAAATAGACCATGTTTTAATGTGAGTTTAAATTTTTATTGGAAAAGTTTATTTCATTCTAAAGTGCTATGAAACAGAGCATTGGCGGATAAATTGTCCGCTGGGATGTAGCCCTAAAGGGCTGAACCATAAACAAATGGAGAGGTGAAAATATGGCGTATAAATATATTGCAGAAGCATGGACTAAACCTGAAAAATCCTTCGTAGATGAGCTAATGCGCCAAAGACTAATAGAATGGCGCAGACAGCCAGCCATAACCCGTGTGGAAAAACCCACAAGATTAGACAGAGCCAGAAAATTAGGCTACAAAGCAAAACAAGGCTTTGTTATAGTTCGTGTACGCGTTAGAAGAGGCGGACTGCGAAAAAAGAGGCCTAAGGCTGGAAGAAGACCCAAACGTATGGGTGTTAAAAAGTTTAAACCAGCCAAAAGCATGCGTTTAATTGCTGAAGAAAGAGCCGCAAGAAAGTTTCCAAACCTTGAAATTTTAAACTCTTATTGGGTAGGCGAGGACGGACGCTCCAAATGGTTTGAAATCATAATGGTAGATCCCCATCACCCAGCAATCAAAGTAGACAAAGACATAAGCTGGATAAGCCAAAAACAACATCGCGGAAGAGTTTTCAGAGGCTTAACAAGCGCTGGCAAAAAAGTCAGAGGCTTAAGAAGAAAAGGATGGGGAGCAGAAAAACTTAGACCGAGCAAAAAAGCTGGCAGAGGAGAAAAATAACACATGATTATGACTCTAAAGCCAAAAGTTTTCAAAAAGGGCGGAAAACAGCGTTATGGAAAGGGTTTCAGTCGTGAAGAACTGAAAAAGGCTGGAATAAGCTTAAGAGAAGCCTTAAAAGCTGGAATTCCGGTGGATTTTAGGCGAAAAACCATCCACACCGAAAATGTCGAAGCTGTTAAAGCTTTCATAGAAAAAGAGAAGCCTAAGCCTAAAAAATCTAAGGGAAAATCTAAAAGTTAGAGAATGATTTAATGAAAATAGTGATGGGTTTTGTCTTCTAAAATTCCAATAGGATACATTGATATAAGGGTTTTCGCCCACGCCACAGAGGAGGTGGACAAAATTTTAAACGCTGTCCATAATATTCTTCCAGCAGAAGTAGTTGACACGATTACGTTTAAAAGGACAAGTTTAACTGGGCATCATGGAAACCCCATAACCCTTTTAGAAGCAAGAGTTAAAGAGAAAAACGCCGTTCAAGCAGTTTTTAAGAAATTAGCATCCAATTTAAGCCCCTTAGACAAGGAGCTTTTAGGAAACGAGATTAGACAGCATTTGGAAGGAGGAAACCTTTACATTAGGCTTGACAAACAATCAGCCTACTTAAATGAGGTTAAGCTTTGCGAAACAGACCCTATCCACTACCGAATACATTTTCAAAAACACAATCCAGAGGAAATAATTGAAATCTGCAGAAAATTTGGGTTGCTCCCATGAGAAGAATATACGCTGACCTACATTTATGCCCAAACCTTAAAGACTTAAAAAAAGTTGCTAATATGATAAGTAGAGCCTCAAAGCTTGGATATCGCTTAATAGCCATAACTTTTCCATTAAATGTAAAAGAAGAAATCGAGAAAATACAAAACATAAGCAGCGAATACAAAATAGACATGGCTTCAAGGATAGACCTAAAGCCCAGAACCCCTAAAGAGCTAATCTATAACTTAAGAAAGTTAAGGAGAAAATTTGAAATAATTGCCGTCATTTGCGAATCCAAAACCGTTGCGAGACAAGCAGCCAAAGACCGCCGCGTAGACCTCCTAAACTTTCCATCCCCTAATCCTCAGCAAAGATTTTTTGACGCTGCAGAAGCTGAATTGGCTTCGAAAGCTTTGGCTTCCTTTGAAATTGACATGAAGCCACTTCTTACGTTAGAGGGCCCCGCAAGGGTTAGGCTTCTTTCAAGCTTGCGGAGAGAAACGGCAATTGCTCAGAGATTCCATGTTCCCATAGTCATATCAAGCGGCGCTTCAGAGGCATTTTATATGCGAAAGCCAAGGGATATGGCTGCTTTGGCTTCGCTTTTTGACTTGGATGAAATTTCCGCCATAAACGCTGTTTCAAAAAATTCATTACAAATCGTTAAAAGAAATAGGGAAAATCTCAGTCCAAATTTTGTTGCGCCTGGAATAAAAGTAATTCGTAAGGGGAAGGATTGTTGAAAAAAGTGAGGCGACGCTACATAGCCTTAAAAATAGATTCTAATGAAACTTTCAGCTCGAAGGATTTTATGGATGCTGTTTGGAGTGTGGTTTCAAAACTTTATGGAGAATATGGTGCAAGCCAAACGGGCTTAGCCTTAATTGATTACGATATGGAGAAAGGTTTTGTCGTGATACGCACTGCGCATGTAGCGGTTAAAATGGTTAGAACAGCCCTAGCCGCAATAACAAAAATTGGAAATAAACCAGCAGCAATCCACGTGTTAACAGTTTCTGGAACAATAAAAGCACTATACAAGAAAATAGAAAGTATGCCTTTATAGAAAGCTTATTTGACAGTTTTCAGTTTATACCTTGGGGGATGATGTAGCCGTCCCAGTCTGATTTATGCAGATGAGGAACTCATGACGGACAGACCCCAAAACCTAAACAGCTACAAACGGAAACGAGCTTCCCGAACCTTCTTTCGCCTTAATCCAAAAGCTAAAGCCAAAAGCATTCCAGCAACAAAGCCGCCAATATGTGCCCAATAGGCAACTCCTCCAGCAATATCAAAAAATCCATAAAACCACTGCAACAAAAACCAGACCCCCAAAAAAACAAAGGCAGGCAAAGGCACAATAACATAAAAAACTAGTGTCAAAATCTTAGCCCTTGGATAAAGCACAAAATAGGCGCCTAAAACTCCAGAAATTGCTCCAGAAGCACCCACAACCCCTGCATTTAGGTCAGAAAAAATAGGTATACCAGTTAAATCACTTATTAAAGGCGCATAAATAAGGCTTAAAATATGCGTGAACGCTGCCGCTACCCCAGAAAGCAAATAGAAGCCTATGTAACCCATATGCCCGAAAACATCTTCCACATTGTCTCCAAAAACATAAAGAAAAAGCATATTACCCAACAAATGAAGCCATCCAGCATGCATAAACATAGAAGTGAAAAGCGTGTAAAGCCGCTGCCCATGAACTATCTCGTCTGGAAACATCACAAATTCTTGTTCCATCTCACTTGCAAATTGAGAGTTTAATAAAAGGTTGCTGCTTGAAAGCCAATATACCGTAAAAATGATGATGTTTGCGATTAGAATTAGACGGTTAACATGAGGAGCAGTTAAAGACCTATTAATATCTTTAAGCGGAAGCACGCATCACTCACTAAATCGAAATAAAACCTTTACAGAGTATTTATGTTTAATGAATGAGACACTCAACCATTTTGTCACATACTAGACATTCGTCTGGAATAGACGTGCCCTTAGGACGCTTCTTTAGATATCCCAGAAAATGCTTACATTCCACAGCGCTTTCATGCTTAACCTCAGCCCTCTTGACTTTTTCAACAGAAGGCGAAACCTCTTCATCTTTTCTTTCTTTAGAATCCTTTACCACAGCCACTCTTGTGAGACAACGTGGACATGCATAGTATGTTTGAGCATACCCGCGAGAGTTAACGGTTGCTAAAATCGGTTTTTCGAATGTTCCATGGCATTCGTTACATTTAAAGAAAATTTGATGGCTCTCTTCAAGCTTTAAGGATGTTAAGGTTTTCTCCATTTTAGTTCACCAGCTATGTATATCAAATATTGATATTTAATAAATCTTTTTGCGTACATGTCCAACAAAAAGACACAACAAAATTTAACAAAAATCAAACTCTCACCTTCTGATTTCCAATACAGATTCTGCCTTCACAACCTTATTATTCCCTTAAAAATATGGAAATTTGGGTGCAAATATTTGAGCGATTGGCATGAACTTGAAGATCTACAAAAGAAAAGGGCAGAACTAGAATTTCAACTTCACTCCCTAGAAGAAAAGGAGAGGACACTAGAGGAGAAAGCAAGAATAATGCAAGAAAAACTCGCCATTCAAGAACTAGAAGAACACCTCAAAATCAAACACGAGGCGGTGGAGCAACTAGAATCAAAAATCATGGAACTAGAAAAAAGAATAAAAGAACAA
>JARYMR010000032.1 GCA_029907045.1 Candidatus Bathyarchaeota archaeon | reverse complement strand
CAAGAGGAAATCCAAAGGGTAAGGGAAATGGTTGAGCTTCCATTGAGGCATCCAGAACTTTTCCAAAGGCTTGGAATAGAACCCCCAAAAGGAGTATTGCTTCACGGACCGCCAGGTTGTGGTAAGACTTTGTTGGCTAGGGCTGTTGCTAATGAATCTGAAGCGAATTTCTTCTCCATAAATGGACCTGAAATAATGAGCAAATTTTATGGCGAATCTGAAGCCAGACTTAGAGAAATTTTCCAGCAAGCGCAGCAGAACGCTCCAAGCATAATATTTATTGACGAGCTTGATGCTATAGCGCCCAAACGGGAAGAAGTTACCGGCGAAGTTGAAAGGCGTGTTGTCGCGCAACTCTTAGCCCTAATGGACGGTTTATCGGGAAGAGGAAACGTTATAGTTATTGGTGCAACTAACAGACCAGGAGCCCTAGACCCAGCCCTTCGCAGACCAGGCAGATTTGATAGAGAAATTGAGATAGGTGTCCCAGACAAGCGTGGAAGATATGAAATCCTGCAAATTCACACTCGCGGAATGCCTTTGGCAGAAGATGTTGACCTTAAGAAGCTTTCTGAAATAACTCATGGATACACGGGCGCAGACCTCGCAGCCTTATGTAGAGAAACAGCCATGAAAGCCCTCCGCCGATACTTGCCTCAAATAAACCTTGAAGAAGAGCGCATACCACCAAGCGTTTTAGAAAAAATGGAAGTGAAAATGGAAGACTTCATAAACGCCTACAAAGAAGTGACGCCCACAGCCATGCGCGAAGTCTACATAGAAGTTCCGACAATCCACTGGGACGACATCGGCGGACTAGAAGAAGTTAAACAAGAACTTAAGGAAGCAGTAGAATGGCCACTAAAGAATCCTGAAATTTTCAAGAGACTTGGAATAAAACCTCCAAAGGGCATACTTCTGTATGGACCGCCAGGTTGTGGTAAGACTTTGTTGGCTAGGGCTGTAGCAACGGAAAGCGAAGCCAACTTCATTACAATTAAGGGTCCAGAAGTTTTTTCAAAATGGGTTGGCGAATCTGAAAAAGCCATAAGGGAAGTTTTCAGAAAAGCCAGAATGGCAGCCCCTGCCGTAATATTTTTCGATGAGATGGATTCGCTTGTGCCTCGGAGGGGTTTGGGTTTTGCAGACAGCGGTGTAACAGAGCGAGTCATCAGCCAACTGTTAACTGAAATGGATGGAATTCTAACTCTAGAGGATGTTGTTGTTATAGCAGCTACAAACAGACCAGACATTATTGACCCTGCAGTACTTCGACCTGGAAGATTTGACAGGCTGATATATGTGCCAGAACCCGACGAAAAAACTCGGCTCCAAATATTTAAGATTCACACAAGAAACATGCCATTAGCCAAAGATGTAAACCTAGAACAGTTAGCTGCCATAACAAAGAACTATTCTGGCGCCGATATTGAAGCCCTTTGCAGAGAAGCAGCTATGCATGCCTTAAGAAGAGATGTAAACGCCAAAGAGGTTACGCTGGCTGATTTTCAAGAAGCCATGAAAAGGATTGGTCCTTCAATAACGCCTGACATGGAAAAGTGGTACAAAGGCTTCATGCAACAAGTGAGACAAGTTCAAAAACCAGCAACACCAGTCGCTTAGGAGTGCTTAAGTTTGCCAGTTAAAACTTGGAAGACGCATCCAGCTTACTACTTTTTGTTAGAAGTCATAAAAAAGAAAGGTGCTATGACGGATACGGAACTCTTTGAAGTGTTGAGTGAGGAGTTTAAGGATTTGGGCTTTAAGGATTTTAACGAGTTTCTTATGCGTTTGGAGGTTGCTGGAAAAATACGGACAACTTCTATGGTTCGTGGAAAAAGAAGGGTTGAACTTATAACATAAGCATTTAATGTATACTCATGGAAACCTTTGCAGATGTCATAGTCATTGGAGGCGGACCTTGCGGTTCCTTCACAACCCTAAACCTTGCAAAACTTGGAATTAACGTAAAAGTTTTTGAAGAACACTCCCAGATTGGCTTTCCAATTCATTGTCCAGGGCATGTGGCAATTAACGGTTTAAAACGTTTAGGCTTATACCCGCTTCCAGCAAAAATTGTTGAAAACGCTTTTTGTGGAGTTACCTTTCACTCGCCGAAGGGCGGCGAATTTTCTGTCCGCTTTTCTTCGCCCATAACATGTGTTGTTAATCGTTCTCTTTTTGACAATTATATTGCTGAAATGGCAAAAAATGAAGGAGCTTTTTATCATCTAAACTCTCATGTTGAATCTTTAATTGTTGAAGATGGCTATGTAAAAGGAGTACAAGTCAACCGCATGGGGAAAGCTGAAAAATTTTTTGCCAAAATTGTGGTTGATGCCGAAGGAATTTCTTCAAAAATTTTACGACAAGCCAACCTCTTACCCTTCAATAGATGCATGCTTGTCAATGGCGTGCATGCAGAAGTTGAAAACGTTAAAAATGTGAAACAAGATAGCGTTGAAGTCTTTCTCGGCAATGATTATGCGCCTGGTTTTTATGCATGGCTAATTCCAAAAGGCGACAAAGCAAAAATTGGATTAGCCACAAAATGTGGAAATTCGAAAGAATTTCTGCAGCGGTTTATGCTTAAACATCCAATAGCCTCCAAAAAATTGCGTAAAGCAAAAATTTTGCAGATGACCTTTCATCCCATACCCCTTGGAGGACCAATTCCAAAAACCTATTCAAACGGTCTTTTGGTTGTCGGTGATGCGGCTTCTCAAGTTAAGCCCACAACTGGCGGCGGTTTGATATTCGGGCTTTCATGCGCAAGGATTGCTGCTGAGGTTGCATATGAAGCCTTGCAGAGAAACGATTTTTCTTCAAAATTTCTAAGTGTGTATCAGAAATGCTACCAAGAAAATTTTGGTTTCGACGTGAAGTTTATGCTCAAAGTTAGGAAGATGCTTAATGTGTTGTCTGACGATAAGCTTGACGAAGCCATCCGTTTATGCGAAAGGCTGAATTTAAACAAGGCTCTTAGTAATGTTGAAGAAATAGATTTTCAAGGAAAAACCCTCTTAAAGCTTCTGCCAAATCTACGAGTTTTACCAGCTCTCATATACTTCTTTTTCCTTTATATCTCCACAAATCCTTAAAATCTTAAAATGACAAACTAGAAGTAAACGGTTGAATTGGCATGTCGGAATTTCGTTACAAGCAAGTGATTGTTTTTCGTTCTGATTTAAAATTAAGTAAAGGTAAGATTGCAGTCCAAGCTGGACATGGTGCAGTTTCTGCCGCTGAAGAGGCTCGCAAAAATCATAAGGCATGGTGGAGGGCTTGGATAGATGAAGGGCAATGCAAGATTGTTGTTAAAGTTAAAAGTGAAAAGGAAATTTTGGAGTTGGAAAGAGACGCGAAAACTTTGGCTTTGCCATGTGCACTAATCATAGATAGAGGTTTAACCGAAGTACCACCTGGAACAATAACATGTTTAGGTATTGGTCCTGCTCCATCCGAAATTATTGACAAACTAACGAGTAAGCTTCCTCTTCTTTAAAGAAGGCGAAAGGTTTGTTTGTTCCTAAACTTGAGAAGCTTATAGGCATGGAAGTTTATGCCACAAGTTCTTTGGGCACTGGTGGGGTTATTCGGCATTTTGTTGAGGATTTTGTTGTCGAGGAAATTCTTGCTGATAGGGCAAAGGCGGAAGTAAAGGGTTTTGTTAAGCCTAAAGTTTTGGTTTCTTCATTGGAGAGGAAACATTATCTTTTATGTGTTTTGGCTAAGCGAAACTGGGATACATTTCTAGCAGTTGAAGCTATTGCTGGACAACTGGGCATACGCTCAAGTGATATTCATTTTGCGGGCATAAAGGATGCAAAAGCCATCACCGCCCAATATATTACTGTTGATGGTGTATCAGTTGATGAGGTTCAAAAGGTTAATGTTAAAGATATAGAAATTCGCCCAATAGGCTATCGCCACAAACTCTCCTCATACTATCTATTAGAAAACAGCTTTAACATAACCATCAGAGCCATAAACCACCCAAAATCCTCTATTAAAAAGCGTATAGAGAAAATTATTGAAGAGCTTGAGGCTATTGGCGGGATTCCAAATTTTTTCGGTCACCAACGCTTCGGCACAGTTCGTCCCATAACGCATATTGTTGGAAAAGCCCTTGTTAGAGGAAATTTCAAAAAAGCTGTGATGCTTTTTTTGGCTAAACCAAGCCCTTATGAACATCCAGAATCCAAAAAAGCCCGAGAACAACTGAAAAAAACACAAGATTTTAATCGAGCATTGAAAAGCTTTCCCCAACAGTTGCATTATGAACGTTTAATGCTTAAGCACTTGGCAGAAAAACCACAAGATTTCGTGGGTGCTTTTAGACGTTTGCCAATCAAACTTCGAGAGCTTTTTCCTCAAGCTTATCAAGCCTACCTTTTCAACAAATTCCTCAGCAAAAGAATTTTGAATGGGCTTTCATTAAACCAGGCAGAAATAGGCGATTACGTTGTTAGTGTGCAACATTCTGGAGTGCCATTACTCCAGATGTATAAAATTGTGAGGACCGAAACTTATGCAGAAATTAATGAGGCAATAAAGGCTGGAAGAACGCGGTTAGCCCTTCCATTAATAGGTTTCAAACAGAAGTCTTCCCAAGGTGTTCAAGGAGAAATTGAAAAACAAATTTTAGAGGAGGAAGGCGTAACTTTTGAAAATTTTAAAATCAATTTAATGCCAGAAATAAGCCCAAGAGGGGAACTGCGAACCGCTTTAACTCCGCTAAACAATTTCCAACTAAAAGAAGTTTGCGCTGATGCAGCTAATCCATCCAAAAACATGGCAAAAATAAGCTTTATGCTACATCGCGGTTCTTACGCAACTGTACTCTTAAGAGAGATTATGAAACCACGCAATCTGTTAAAGGCAGGATTTTAAAATAATATAGAGAAACATGTTAAGGCACCTTCTCCCTTGCGAAATTCCGACATTTCCAATTCTTTCACAGAAAATCCCGCCGGCGTCTTCAATGAAACAGCTATCAGGAAGCTTATCATCACCTTTAACCCAAATAAGCTTCAAACCAAGCCTCTCTAATGTTTTACAGTATTCTGCATGTTGCTTTTTTGCGAGGGCAACATTTATTTTTTCGACATTTGTCCTAACGCAATGGTCATAAGAATTTGGTACTGGTCGAACAATGGCATACTTAACCATAAGCTCACACATGAGCTTCATTTAATTGCTTTTCTGCGTTTTCAATTAATGTTTGTTTCTTATCAATTGGCACTGTGACGTTCGCGGCATACCGGTGTCCATCAGCAACGCCAAAACCCTCAGAAGCCTTATCCAAAAGATTTACTGCGCCTGGAAGCTTTCTCTCATCAATTAAAGATTGCAAAGTTTTTGGCACTCGAACTGAAGCTTTAACGAATTTTTCCTTTAGCTCTCCCCAACCTGGAATTTCTGATGGCACATTCACGAAACCAAAAATATATTTGTTTGGGTTTATTAAACGTGTTTGGTAAGCCAAGAAGGAGCAGAATTGTCCAATAACTTTTGTACCCATGCCAAAGTACATGTCTCCAGCGTCAAACCATTGAATATGGTCTGTTTCCTTCAACCTTTCACGATAAAGCTTTCCCAAAAGGCGACGGTTAGTCTCCTTACGTTTATTTTCCAATGCATTAATCTTTTCTTCAACTTCACGGTTTAATCCTTCCAAGCAAGCGTTTACGCCAATTTCTGGGCCTCCCTCATAATATCCCACAGCGCCCAAAATCTGAAGCTTGGAGAAAAGGGCGTCTAAACGTGTTTTAAATTTGGTTATTTCGAAGCCTTTGCCTTTTTGCTGAATTATTCCATTTTTGCTGGCTTCTTCTAACACCAGCTTGTTTATTCCCATGAAGCCTTCTGGAATCTCGCAACTTCCAACCAGAGCCAAATAACCCAAATCCATGTTGGTTTGGTTTAATGTTCTTGCGAATAAGTAGCAGCATGTAGCTCCAGAAAAATCTGTTTCGCCTCTAAACCCGTAATTTTCAAGGTTTAAATCAAAAACTTGTGGGTCTTTGGCTGGCTTTGGGTCGTGGTGATCCAGTATTATTGTTAAGTTTTTGCCCTTATTGTATTCGGATATCATGTCTGCATGCGAAGAGCCAATATCCGCATAGAAAATTGTTTGCCCAGCTTTTGAGTGTAAGTCTTTGATGACTTCTGTGTAAACTTTTTCTAGACAGAATGTTTTAGACTTCAGTCCTTCCCGCTCTAAAGCCCTTTTTGTTATTGCTGCTGAACATAAGCCGTCAGCGTCATCGTGATGAACTATTATGACTTCTTTAGGCTGTTTTGCCTTTACTTCCGAAATCGCTTGTTTTGCTTTTCTTTCAAAATCTTGAAGTTGCATAGTGACGCCCCTTTTAGCCTATTGTTTTTAGCAGGTCTGACCTTGTTATTATTCCCACAATTTCTTTGCCTCTTGCAACTAATATTCCTTGGTGTCTCTCAAGTAGTGGGCGGATGGCATCTATTGGCATTTCTTCTGATACTGTTGGTAATGGTGGACCCATAATCTTTTTTACTTTTTCGTTTGCTATGTTTGAGCTTAAGTTTCTGATGATGCTTTCTTCTGTTATTGTTCCAACAACTCTGTTTCCGTTTAGCACGGGCATCTGTGAAATGGCATTTTTCACCATAACCTCGCTTACTTTTAAAATGTTATTGTTTGGTCTTGCAAAGAGGACGCCTTCAGTCATTATGTCTTTGCACTTTTTCCTTTTTCCTTCCGTCAAAACTTCCAAAATCTTGTTAATTGTGGAAAGTCTCGGGTCCACTTTCTCTTGCTCTATTTTTGCTATGTGAGCTTGGGATACGCCAACAAGTTCTGCAAGCTTTTTCTGGGTTAAGCCCACCTCCGATCTTAACTTTCTAATGAGGGAACCTGTCACTGCCAAAATATAACCACCAGTTATTTTCTTTTATAAGTTAATACAGTAAATTATATATTTGTTTTGCGCATAAATCCCTAAACTTCACAGTGGAAAGGTTTACCATGCGGAACATAATAGTGGAAGACCTAAAACAGATACCCCTTGAAAAGCAACGCATAGAAATCGTAGAGAGAAAAGGGCTTGGACATCCCGACTACATTTGTGATGCAGTGATGGACCAAATTTCCATAAATTTAAGCAAGGAATACTTGGAAAAAGCTGGTTCAATACTTCATCATAACGTTGACAAATCCCTTCTCGTAGCTGGGGAAGCCGAACCAAAATTTGGCGGAGGCATAGTTAAACAGCCGATGCTCTTCGTTTTCGGCGACAGAGCAACATCAGAATTTGACGGCACAAAGATAGATGTTAAAGAAATAGCCATAAGAGTTGCCAAAGAATGGTTTAGAAGGAACATGCGCTTCGTAGACCCGGAAAAACATGTGAGATATCAAGTGGAACTTAAGCCTGGCTCGGTTGGGCTTGTTGATATTTTTAGGCGGAAGGGAAAAGTTTTGGGAGCTAACGACACTTCTGCCGCAGTTGGATATGCGCCAATGACTAGAACAGAAAAAATAGTTTTAGAAACAGAAAAGTTCCTAAACTCTCAAAACTTTAAACAGCGTTTCCCCGAATCAGGCGAAGACATAAAAGTTATGGGTTTCAGAGTAAACAATACCTTAAACCTTACAATTTCCATGGCTTTTGTCGACCGCTTCATAAACAGTGAAGAAGAATACTTCGAAAAGAAAACAAATATCCTCGAAGAAACCGAAAAATTCGTCAAGGCAAACACAGACTTCGAAAAAGTTAACATTCAACTAAACACCTTGGATGCTCACGGAAGAGGATTAGGAGGCCTATACCTAACAGTTTTAGGCACAAGCGCAGACAGCGGCGACTCCGGGCAAGTTGGAAGAGGAAACCGAGTAAACGGCTTAATATCACTAAACAGACCCTTCTGTTCCGAAGCTGCAGCTGGCAAAAACCCAGTGAGTCATGTTGGAAAAATTTACAATGTTCTAACTTATAGAATAGCCCAGCACGTTTATGATGAAGTACCAGAAGTTGAAGAAGTTTACATTTGGTTGCTGAGCAAAATTGGAAGCCCCATAGACCAGCCTGAGGTGGCAGCAGCCCAAGTCATAATGAAGGGCAACAACGCTATAGAAAAGGTTAGGCGCGAAATAAGTGATGTGCTAAATTATGAGCTTGAAAATATAGACAAATTCTGCATGGAGCTCGCCCGAGGAAAAATCCAAACCTGCTAGCATCAAAATTTTCAAATTTAAATTGTAAGGCTTATTACCCTCCATTTCTAGTTAGGATTGGAGTTTATGCTATGAAGGCTTGGGAAGCAGCCCGAAATGCTTTAGAATGCGTATTAGAAGCCAGAAAAGGCGAGAGCATACTCATTTTTTGTGATTATGAAAAGCTTGATATAGGAGAAGCCTTTACAAACGGTGCTCTAAAACTTGGTTTACAAACAAGACTAATACCGCTTAAAACTGATGCGAACGTTTTTCGAAAAGAAATTCCGCCACAAATCATGGAAATTTTAACAAAATACAAGCCAGACATTTACATTAACCTTCTTCGCGGCTCTCGTGAAGAAACAACCTTCCGAATAGCACTTATAAAAATGGAAACAGCGGAACGCAAAGCCCGTTTGGGTCACTGTCCCGGTGTTACCTTAGACATGCTAACCGAAGGCGCCTTAGCCCTAACAGTTAAAGAGCATAAAGAAATGCAGCGCTTTGCAAAAGTTCTAATCAAAAAATTGGGTGACGCGGCACGTATAGAAATTACAAATCCTGCCGGCACAAAAGTTTCCCTAAATGTTGAAGGGAGACCCTTCTATACAGACACTATAATTGATTGGGAGACTATGAAGTGGATGAATCTGCCAACAGGCGAAGTTATTGCGGCGCCAATTGAGGATTCCCTTGAAGGCACATTAGTTTGCGACATGGCAGTTGGCGGAGTAGGACCACTGAAAATCCCAGTTAAATTAACGGTCCATAAAGGTAAAGTGGAAGATTCTTTTTCTGAAGAATCGTCTACGCTGAGAAGAATTAGGGACTCTTTTAACACTGACGAATGGTCAGATGTTGTGGGCGAATTTGCTTTTGGAATAAACAAGAAGGCAAGATTTGTCGAAGAGTTCCTGGAAGCGGAAAAAATGTTTGGCACCATCCACATAGCCTTCGGCAACAACTCTGACATGCCAGGCGGCAAAAACAAATCCAAAAACCACATGGACTTTCTTGTCTCAAAACCAACTGTGAAAGTTTTTAACAAAAAGGGCTCATGTATGAACGTTCTTGTTGATGGTGTTTTCCAGCGCTTATAGCATGCTATTGTTAAAACACTTAAAATAGTTGAAGGTTAAATTTAGAAAGAAAAGGTGAATGCTGTTGAGTGAGACAGACGAGAAGCTTCCCATATCTGGTTTCTATAAGGTTGTTGATTATGTTAACATGTTCAAAAGCGAAAAATGGTGGGAAGCCATAGTAGTCTTCGAATCTTTCGGCAGACGCTCCATTGGTTTGTATTTGTGGCAGAACAGAAATGGAACTTGGAAAAGAAAGCATAAGTTTAACATAAGAAACTTGGAAGAATGGAATAAGCTTAAAAGCGCCATAGAACAGCTTACGCCAAAACTGGTTTTAAAATAATCACGTTTTAGCGTATTCTGTATTTTTAATTCTGTTTTTGAATAAGAATCTAAAATTGAATAATTTTATTAATTCACAACCACACAAAAACATGAAGGGCGGATATCATGGAAACCGAACAAGAAGTGGAAGAAGAAGCACAAGAAGTTGAACTTCAAGAAGCATCAAGTGAACAGGAAATCGAACAAGAGCAAGAAATTGAACAAGAAGAGTATCAAACTGCAGAAGAGACACCATTGCCAAAGGAAGAGGCAAAACAGAAAAACCCGCAGTCAAGTAATCAAATAGACGATAGAAGTGGTTTTATTCATGGGCTTTCGGTAGGTTTAGGAATTGGTTGCCTTGCAACTTTCGTCATAGTTTGGATTTCAATATTCTTTGCTCCGCAGTTGCCATCAGTCACCTACGAAAATTTACTTGCAATATTCATTTACCCGCTCATCTACTTATTGACGGTTGGTTTAATAGCGCTGACTGCAGGCATAGTTAGAGAATATTATGCACGAAACAGGTTCTAAGCCCAACTATTCTAGCCTTTTCTTCTCTGCATAAACTTTTTAAATAAGGTAATAATTTAATAATTGATAGTTCAATCTATGATTGTGAAATAATGTCCTACACATTTAAGCAAATTTTAGAAAAAATAGCAAGTGCAAAAATCCCTGGTCCTTCTCCAACCTTTTCGCTTTTCCATATATTAAACGCCATAGAAATTATGGCTAAACAACCCATTGGACGCGGTATGTTGGCTGAAAATTTGAAGGTTGGTGAGGGAACTGTGCGCACTATAATAAGTCGACTGCAAAAAGCTGGTTTAATTGCAGTTTCCAAAGCTGGATGTTTCCTCACTAAAAAGGGGTTAAGCTTATGGAAAGAATCCAAGTCAATTTTTAAAGAGAAAATTGAGATTGAGAGAAATGAGTTGACGCTTGCAGAGTATAATTTTGCAATTTTGGTAAAAAATCATGCGCATAAAGTTAAATCTGGCATGGAACAACGGGATGCCGCAGTGATGGTTGGCTCCAAAAGCGCTACAACATTACTCTTCAAAGGAAAGCGCCTAATCATTCCATCCGTTAGCAACAATGTTGCTAAAGATTTTCCAAAAGCCGCAAGTCAGATTTTGAAGCTTCTAAAGCCAGAGGAAAACGATGTCATAATTATTGTGAGTGCCAATGCCCCAGAAAAGGCTCAATATGGGACTTTGGCTGCAGCGTGGGCTCTGCTTAATTAGTATGTATATTTGTCTCCTCCAGCTAAAATGCGTTCCAATGCCATGTTAAAGTTTATCATTCCCTCATTTGTTTTTGCTGAAACGGGAATTAATAAAAATCTTAAACCAAGTTTGTGAATTGCCCACATCATGTTTCTGCTAAGTAAGCGCTTTGTTCCTTCAAGTTTTTGTTCAATCGCAGTTTCCAAATCCTTAGGATTAGCTGACCAATCCACAATCTTGTCAACTTCCTCTTTTGGGAGCAAATCACACTTTGATAGAAGATGCACTTGTGGTAAAAAGAAGCGGTTGTAGACTGCGGCTGAAAGGAAAAGGTTTGAAACATAATTAAGTGGGTTAGTGGAGAAGACAGCGTCAAACAAGTAAACTATGGCTTTGTTTTCCTTTGTAAGCTCATTGGCAATGTAGGGTCCGCTTGCCCTAAAAGCGAACAACTCCATCTGACCGGGGGTGTCAATCAAAACTATGTCAGACCTTAAATCCTCAATTTCTTTAGAAAGTTCTTCAATTTTGTCCGCAATCAAATCTGCAGCCATTATTAATGCTCCGTTTGGACCTAAACCATACTCTTCCATAAGGCTTTCAATGTCCACGTAATCTCTAATGTCCACGTCTGGCGTGTATGGAAGTGTTAAAGCTCCTGGGTCAAGGTTTACGACTGCGACGTCTTGTTTTGACATTTTTAGCCATTCGTCGTAGGCTGATGTGAGCATTGACTTTCCGGAACCAGCGGTTCCTATAAAGAAAACTGTGAACATTATTATCCCCTTTTTGGTTGTGTTATTATCAATGCTTCAGTTGGTTGGTAAAAGTTTTTTCTGTCCTGATGGAATTTCTGGTGGTTGGGGTTCTTGTATTTTTGGTTGAGTTTGCCTTGAGGTGATTAATATTATTATGCCCATGCAAACTAGAATCATGGTAGTTGCCAACAGCAAAACAAAAAATGTTGATAAAATTGTTATTGTTTGGATTGGGCTGTCTGCTCCAGCATAATCATAATCCCCAGACCAGCTGGCTCGAATAAAACAGATTCCAGCAGAAGTTTCGACATTCCAAAAATATGTGAACCGCCCATAAGAGTCAGTTGTGGTTGTGCCCAAAGCCTTCCAGGGCGAGTTGTTCATGCTTATGTAAATGGTGACTGTTTTGTTTTGTAGGGCTGGTGAAATTCCACCGTTAAGTGTGACTGTGCCTTGGTTGATAACGTATGTAGGCGACGCGGTAAGAGAAATTGTTGATGCAGTTAGGGGTTTGTAGCTTGCAGATACTTGTCCAGGCGATGATTGTTCACAGTTTTCAAGAGTAATAACTTTAACAGCAGCATGCTTCAATTCGTCTGGGCATTCGCCAACCCTCCATCCGTCTTGAAAATAACCAGTACATTCACCAATGTAATATTTAGTGTTGCTGTAATTTATGTAGTAAACTTGTCCTCTAACGTCACGAGGAGCGTGTGAAAGTCTCACGCCAACATTCATGTGTGCCTCTTCCTCATAATAGAAAAGGACAACATCGAGTCCACCAGCTTTCATGATTGATGCCGCAATGAAAGAGAATAAGTCACAGTCTCCCTTGTTCTCAACTATTGTCTCTATTGGATATTTTGCTGGTTCAGTCACTTCGTAAGGTATTTGATGCACAATCATTAACACGCCATTGGCGAAATCTTCATCATCCGAATAAATTTCCCATAGTTTATCTGCAATGGGCTCTAATGCGTATGGCGTTACAAATTTTGCGAAATCAGCCTCTGAGCCTAAACCGTGACTTTTTCCACGATAATAATCGTAGAGCGATTGCTGAATTGTAACATTTAACCTATAATATGTTGAGCCATCGGGTTTGTTTAAAATTTGATAGGAAACGCTGTGAATTTCTGCCCAACAACAGGGGAGCAAATAAAAAAGTGTAACCAAAATCATTATTATAAGCGTTTTTAAAGGCTTTGACTTCATTGTTTTCTCGAAAATTTGTTATTAACCTAATTTATGGCTCTTATGAACTCACAATCAATAGCGAAAAATAGTGTAATTCAAATTTTCACAAAATCTCTTCGTCTTTGATTAAAAATGCAAACTTGTGTATAACCCGCTTTCTTTGCTAATTTTATGGCTTCTTCGAAATTTCTGCCCACATCATCTGGTTCATGGGCATCTGAGCCAAAAACTATGGGAACATTGCAGCCATGTAACGTTTTCAAAAATTGTTCGCTCGGGTAAATCTGTTGGCACGGTCTTCTTAAACCGCTGGTGTTGATTTCAGCGCAAATGTTATACTTTGCCATAGCCTCAGCAACCTCTATAAGAAGATGGGAAAAATCAGCTTTCGGCTAAAATCCAAAAATTTGGTGCCGTCTGTTAATTG
>JARYMR010000031.1 GCA_029907045.1 Candidatus Bathyarchaeota archaeon | reverse complement strand
AAGTGCATAAGCGGAGTTTGGTCCATACTTTGGTATTCCCAAACTTGTTGCTACATCATTTAAGGATGCTTTACCCTCATGAGCCTTGAGAAATTCTATTATGTCGTTTTCTTCAACCATAAGACTCCCAAAAATAAATGCGATTTGAAAACTATAAAGCTCACGCTTTTAACGCCCATTTCATTTACTTTCCAATTCAGCTTTGGTGACCAGCAAATAGCCACTTTGGTTTTTCCAAACTTTTTCTGCCTTAGCAATTTTTATTCTTTTTTTAAAAAGCGGAGCGTCAAGAACCAAGGTTTCGTATTCTCCTCCTTCTCCAACAACTGAAACGTTATACTTCCTATTCAATTCCTTTAAGGCGTCTATGGTTTTTTTGTCAATTTTCTTTCCAAGCCATTCTGGATTAAAGCCAAGAGCGTAAACTCCAGTTATGATAACATGGAATTTGAGGCTTAAGATTTCCTCTAAAATTTCTATTGGATTTTTTCGCCAAAGGGGCGTTAAACATTTTAATCCTAACTGTTCACAGATTTTTTCAACCCTTATTTTTTGGTAGTTGGAGGCTATGGCTCCTGAAACTATGGCATCAATGTCAAGTTTTTCAATAACCCTTTTGAGGTCTTCAACTTCTTTTTCTTTAATCCCAGAAGTTTCAGCCTTCACAAGTGGAATTTCCACCGCCTCTGAAAACAAGTCAACTAAACGGATGTTTGGGTAATGGAACATCCAACTATCTTCCCTTAATGGAATCATACTCACTAAACATTTCACTTCATAACCTTCATCTAATACTTTTTGAAGCGCCAAAGTAGAGTCTTTTCCGCCCGTGACTAAAACTGCAACTAGCATATCAGCCCAGCATTACTCTAATAGTTTAGAATTAGCTTCCTTAAACAAGGCTTGCGTTTTCATCTGCCACTCTCCGAAGTTTTCTGGCGTTTCGGGATAGTTTTGATAATGCTCTTTAACTTGGTTCATTAGGTTAACTGTAAGTCTAAGCCTGTTAAGGAAGCGTATCCTCTTTAATCCTCTGAAAACTCGTTTGGCAGTTTCGGTTATTTTAAGGTGAAATTCTTCGCCTAAACCAGCCTTTAAAACATCCTCCTCAGTCAACAGCTGATACTTCATTCCATAGTTTAAATCCTCATCATGACAAGTTAAAAGAAGTATGCGAAAAACATCAAGTCCAGCTTGCTTTGTCCCATAATTTTTCATATACTCTACATTATACGACCACAAAGACTTTTGGCTTACATCACCCTTTTCCAAAGCTTTAATAATTGCTCGCCCGGCAAGGTAACCGCTTAACATGGATGGACCTATTCCACCGCCGTGAATGGGATTTACGAGGCATGCTGCATCGCCTATGATGGCAATTCCATTTCCAACCATGTTGTCTAAAGGTCTGCGTGTGGGGTCGTACCAGGCGCCTCCATTTAGAAGGAGGGAGCCTTCAAAAATTGGTTTTGTTAGGATGTGTTTATAGAATTGGTTTTTTGGATTTGGAAACTTTCTTCTCATGCAAACTCCAAGACCTGCATTAACTTTTGCGCTGCTTTTGTAAAAAATCCATGTGTAGCCGCCTGGAGTTACCTTTTGGTTCAAGTATATTTCGCAGTAATTCATTTCATTGGTTTCTTGTTTAAGTTGTCTTATTTCTCTGTAGCATGCTTCCACATCTTCGTTTGCCACTTCATTTTCTATTCCCATTTCTTTGGGAAGTTTTCGCCTAATTACGCCCACAAAACCGCTTGCATCAACAACCACTTTACCTTTCAACTCAATTTTCTTACCAGTTTTCAAGTTCTTAGCTACGACTCCGGTCACAAAATTTTTTTCAATCACTGGTTCTAAACACTGTGTTGAATCTAAAAGCACTGCACCTTTATCAAGAGCTTTTCTCAAAAGCCATTGTCCAAAAAGTCGCCTATTTAATAAGTAACCAACAAAATCCTCATGCTCAACGGTGAAAATAGTTTCCAAATCTGGCGAGTAAATCTTAATGCCCTCTATTCTCTTTTCAAGTTCGCCGCTTTGCGGTTTTTCCAAGCCCAAACTTTTCAAGTGATGCTCTCCAAGAGCGTCTCCACATATCTTCTCTCCAATATCTTCCCTTCTTTTTCGCTCTACTAAACAAACTTTTAAGCCAGCTTCAGTCATGGTTTTTGCAGCTAAGCAGCCACCCGTTCCAGCTCCAACTACAATTGCATCAAACTTTTCCAAGGCTTTTCATCTCCTTGGATTTAGATATACTTTCTATACCTTGTTGTATAAGTAAACCTTTATAAATCCTAAAGTAAGTCATCACAAAAATGACCAAAAAACTATTTTTCTTCTTTTTGTTTATTTTGTTTACGCCGTTTTATTCCTTCTAAAATTTGGTTTTTACTTGCTTTCTTCACTAACCTTATTGGTATTTCTGTTGTTTCTTTACAAGTTTCAAAAACCATACACGTCAAAGTTTTCTCTATACCCCTAACAAGCCTTAACTTGTCAATAACAAACTTCCCTATAACATCAACGTTTTCAGCCTTAATCTTTATCAACAAATCCCAATCTCCCGTTATAATGTGCACTTCTTGAACTTCTGGAAACTTGGCTATTTCTTTGGCTATTTCTCTCTGTGAAATCATCGTTGCATTGTCTTTTGTTCTGTAGGAGACTGACGCTAGGATGAAGGCTGATGTTCCGCTGTTAAGTTTCTGCGAATCCAAAATTGCCCTATAATTTTTTATTATGCCTATCTCTTCCATACGTTTTATTTTTGCGAAAACAGTCGTAATTGGCGAATCTATTTTCCTTGCAATCTCTCTGGCGGTGAGCTTACAATTACTTTGGATTAGAGAGAGAATAGCTAAATCTTTCTCGTCGAGTTTCTGTTCCATAATTATAATTATTACGAAAATCAGATATAAAAATTTACTTTTTTGGAAAAATTGCAACATTTTTTATAAAAAGTTTATAATGTCGTCTTGCCCTTTGAAATATGCCTAGAAACTGAATATTGTTAAACTTGAAGGTGAGTACATGGCGAAGAGACAGAAACTTCTATCAGTTGCGGAAGAAAGGCTTATTGAGCTTCCAAAGCCTTTAGAACAACTTTCCAAAAGTGAACTGCAAAGAAAACAATGTATCGGCAGAGTGATGACTCATGTTCTGCGGTATCTTACAGAAGAATTTTTCAAAGAAGGATTTGATTGGCTTTTACCAGTAATATTTTCTAAATCCACAGACCCTTTGTGGCCAGACTTGGACGCTTCAATTGATAAACGGGTTGAAGTTGAGATTTATGGAGAAACTCTTAGGGCGAATTTAAGTATGATAGTTCAGAAAATGGTTGCATCCTCTCTTATCCATCCCAAAGTGTTCACATTATCTCCAAACATAAGAATAGAAAGGGCGGAAAGGGCGAACACTGGAATTCACGCATACGAATTTACACAATTGGATTTTGAAATGAGAAGCGCCAAATCCGAAGATGTTAGAAGCTTTGTTGAAAAGGTCTTGGTTGGATTACTGCGCCATTTACGGAACAACATGCAAGAAGAATTAACATATCTCCATAAACACGATGGCTTAACAACTCCAGAAACACCCTTCAAAATTTACGACAGAAAAGAACTAGAAAAAAGCCATGGGCGTGTCTGGGAAAAATGGCTATTAAAAGAAATCAAGCATCCAGTTTGGATAACAAACATCCCAAGAGAATTCTACGACTTCGAAGACTTTGAAAACGGCACTTGGGACAACTACGATTTGCTACTTCCAAAGTATGGCGAAGTACTATCTGGTGGAAGAAGAGAGTGGCAATACGAAAAAATACTCAAGAAAATGGAAAGAGACAAAATTAAAAAAGAAAACTATAGGATATTACTGCAACTGGCTAAAGAGGGAAGACTGCAGCCGTCGGCTGGTGCCGGTATAGGAGTAGAAAGGCTGGTTGCATGGATAGTGGGGGCAAAACATATAGGGGAAACCCAGCCATTTCCAAGAATTCCAGGCTTAGTCTATGACTTGTAAATATGTTAAATGCGTAAATGCAGTTCTAAGAAATATGAAATGAATTTTGTATTCATATTACTAATTCATAATTGTTAATTATATTCTTGGCTAACCATGCCTTTCAAAGGAAAAGGTGCATCAAAATGATGAAAAAAACAACAGCCAAGAAAGGAATGGTTTACACAGTTGATTTGACAAAGATTGATGGAGATGGAGCTTTCCCATGTCCAAAATGCGGAACCGTAATATCTCCAGACGACGAGACCGATGAGGTTTATCAAATCCTTGAAACCAAAGTTAAGGGTGATGAACTGGCAGAATTAATTTTAATGTGCAACAAGTGTAAAAGCACCATTAGACTTGTGGGTTTTCTATCGCAACCAGAAAGCTGAATTGACGATTATTTTTCTTCGAATCTCCTACTTATAAGAACAAAAACCAACCACAAAATAACGCCATAAAAGATTCCATTAAAAACTGCGCTTAAATATTCTGCATATTCAGTTGCACTTTCTCCTATTAATGTGCAGAAAAAGTTTCCAGGAAACATTGGGGAAGGAATAAGCAGAGAGGCTGATGTGAAAAGTAGGAAGAAAGCTATTAAGATCGCCAATCCTTTCACTGCTGTTTTCCTCTTCTATGTTTTTGTTTGGATAGGTCTCTATCAGAGGATATCGAGTATAGCAATATTTAATAAACATTACTGTCTAAAAGCACAACAAAAATACAAATAAACCCTTCACTCTTTTAAAATCTTAGAAGTTCCACCAGAGCAAATACCAAATAATGAAAGAAAGAAGAAAGCACAAGAATAACCACCAAAATTACAGTTAAAAATTTTCTACTTTTGGATAGACTGGAAACATCATCTAACGGCCCCGGATGCCTATATATCGACATGAAAAGAACAAAAATAGCCATTGGAAAACTCACATAAATCAACGCTATAACAGACAAAAAAGTCAACAGTGTCCGAGTTTTCTCGCCAAACAAGGCCCTTGAAACATGTCCTCCATCAAGCATCGCCGCAGGAAAAAGATTAAGCGAAGTAACTATGAGCCCAGCCCATCCGGCTATAGCTATAGGATGCAAGTAGATGACTGGAACATATCCTGGTTCTGGAGGTTGCGTTTGAAGAGGAGGCATTAAGAATGGGAATGCCATTTCAAGCAGATCAAATATGAGCGGAGCTGGTAAAGTTGGTGTACCTTGGGGGACCCAACCGGGATGAGATAATGGCAAACCTATTATTGTTGCAATCATAGCCAAAATAAAACTTATTACGGGTCCGCTTGCGCCTATATCAAAGAGTGAATCCTTGTTTGGTGCAAGAGATCTTTGCATTATAACCGCTCCAAAAGTGCCTATACTAAAAAAGCCCATCGGTGGCGGCCCGGGAATGAAGTATGGTGGTGTTGCGTCTATTCCACTTTTGTTGGCTGTTAATTTGTGTCCCATTTCATGCATACCTAGTATTGCCATTATAGCTATGGCGAATGTGGTTCCACCTATTATTGGGTTGATGAGGTTTTCCGAAAACATGTATCCAGTGACAAAAGTTGTTGCTATGGTTGCGAAGAACAGAATCCAATTCACCATAATATTGCTTGGCTTTGCATGAGGCTTTGGGATAACCTTTAGAACTATTCGTCCATTCCTTCTCCTTAGAATTGCTAACAAATTTATTTGCTCTAGATTTTTCAGCAGCCTTAGAAATGCTTGTTTTGTTTCTTGCGGGTGTTTTAGATAGTATGTGGGAATGTTATGTTCCATTAAGGCTTCTTCTATCTGGAATTCTGTGGAAACAAGTTTGGTTATTTCTTCAAAATTTGTTTGGGTTATTTGGGTTTCGTCTTCAGCTTGTAATTCGCTCATGTTTATTTCCTTTTGGATTTTGTTGCTGTATTAGATGCGTGGAAGTAAAAAAGTTTATTGGATTCATTTTTGTTTCGAGTTCGGAGTCTGAACTCCTAAAAACTTTTTAATAATCGTTTAAAGACAAAAACCCCTATCATGCTGAAAAAGACACAAACATGGCAAAATAAATGGAAGACCAAGCCACCGCAAAATTCGCCGTGCAAAGGATGGAGCTTCCTTGAAAATAGCAATACTTTATAGCCACTTAAAAGAGTTTGGAGGTGCTGAAAGAGTAATTCTAAAACAAGTTGACCTATTTCATAAAAGAGGTTATGATGCCGAATGTTTTTTTGCGTATGTGGATAAGAACATGCATAAAGAGTCATCAAACCCCCATTGCTACACTAAAAGTTTCTTTTCTCCATTAATTCCCAATACTCCAGCAGTAAGAATAATATTGTCAATGCCCTTTGCGCCATTAACATTGCCAATCTTTAGAAAGGAAGATGTTTTAATTTGTCATGGTTATGGTCCAGCTCCTTGGATAGGGTATTTAAACAAAAAATTTAGAGGCTTAAAATATGTTAGTTATATTCATTCACCTCCAAGATTTCTCTATTTAAACCATAAGGAGAGAGCCTTGTGGAGATTTAATGATGTTCGTGAAATAATTTTTAGGTTAAGCAAGGTTGCCAGTCCATTCTTGAAGGAATTAGATTATCTGAGCGTTGTGAATTCCGATGTTGTTTTGGCAAACAGTCATTTCACAGCAAAAAGAATTAAAACTATTTATGGAGTTTCAGCAAAAATTTGTTATCCACCAGTTGACATCGAAACTTTCAAAATTCTTGATAAAAAAATCGTTAAAGTTCGCGGAGATTTTGGTTGGCCTTTCATCCTTTCAACGGGAAGAATAGTTGCGGTGAAGCGTTGGGAATGGCTTTTAGAAATAATGAGTTTTATAGTGAAGGATTTTCCATCGGCAACTTTGGCGGTGACAGGGGAAATTTCCGAAGAAAACGCCGAATACATAAAGGCGCTCTTGAGGCTTGCTAAAAAACTCAAATTAGAAGGAAGAGTGAGATTTTTGGGTTTTAAATCTCAAGAGGAACTTGTAAAACTTTACAATGCAGCAGACGTTTACGTTTATTCCGTTCCAAGAGAAGACTTTGGATTAGGCCCTGTAGAAGCTATGGCTTGTGGGACTCCTTCCGTAGTTTGGGATGATGGTGGTGGTCCATGTGAAACAGTGATTGATGGCAAAACTGGTTTTCGGGCTAAGCCTTATGATATTGGGGATTTTGCAGAGAAAACTTTGAAGGCTGCAGGTATGGATAAGACAGAAATCTCTAAGACCACACGAAGCTTTGTGGAGGAGAATTTTTCATGCCAAAGACATTTGAAAATTTTGGAGGAAACCATCCGAGAACTAGGATAGAAAAGTCAATTTTAAGGAATAAAAATGGCTTACTACACTGAAAAATTTAAGCCATTGGAAAAGAAAGTTTCAATTCCAAAAGTTTTCGTCATATTTTTTCATCCTAGTGTTTTAGTAACTGCCTTAGGAGGGGCTGAAAAAAGATTTGTTGAAACCATGAAAATTTTTTGTAAAAATGGAAGTTTAAAAATTACTGTTTTGGAGTCGGCGCCAACTCTCTTGGGGGCATCTAAAATTGAATGCCAAGAGTATTTTTTATCCCCCCTTTTTTGTGGGAAAGGGTGGTTAAGCAATTATGTTGGATGGGGGTTTTGGGTTATAAAAGCTATCCTCAAAAGTTTTTCTCTTGTTTTTCGTGAAAAACCAAATTTTCTTTTTGTTCCAAATAATACTTTGCCGAATCTTTTTTTGGGTTATGTTATTTCTTATGTTTTACGTTTGCCTTTGGTCGTAGTTGTCCATCATATTGATATTCCATTTTCTGGCGAAAAATCAAATAGTTCGCTTTATGATTGTTATCGAACAATAAAATACAGCAAGTTCGTCTCCCTAATTAAGACTTTCACTTTTTACTTGACGCTTTCTTTATTAAAAAGGACGAAGGCAATAATTGCTGTTTCAAATTTTACTGCTAAAGCTTTAAGGGTTCACGGCGTTTCGGATGTTAAAATTTTTGTGAGTGGAAACGCTGTAGACATCAACTTCATAAGTAGAGTTGCCCCCATTAATGCGGAAAAGATTTATGATGGAATCTTTGTTGGCAGAATAGCTAAAGAAAAAGGAGTATTTGACCTTTTAAATGTGTGGAAAAGAGTTGTTGAAGAGAAGAATGAAGCGAAACTTTTGATTGTTGGAAGCGGACTAGAAGTTTCTGCGGTTAAAGAAGCAATTGTTAAGCTTGGTTTGGAGAAAAATGTTTTTCTGATGGGTCCTTGCAACGATAGAGAACTTTATGGTTTGTTAAAATCAAGCAAGATTTTCATATTTCCAAGTCTTTTTGAAGGTTGGGGTATTGGTGTTGCAGAGGCTTTGGCTTGTGGATTGCCCGTAGTTGCGTACGATATTCCAGCTTTGAGGGAAGTTTTTGGAGAATGCAAAAGCGTTTTTCTTGTTCCAGTAAAAAACATCGAGAATATGGTTTCAACAGTTTTGGAGATTTTAAAGCTTGATGAGGATGAGTGGTATAGGTTAAGTGGTTATGCGAGGGTTTACTCTGAAAGTTTTAGTTGGGAAAAAGTTGCCAAGAAAGATTTAGAGGCGCTTAAAAGTCTATTTTAAATGGAAAATATAAAAAGAAAAGAGGGATTTGTTGAAATTATGGGTCGTGTTGGTCTTTTTCACTTATTGTTCCTAAGCGTTCCACAATACTTATCGTTGGATGAATTGGGTCTGCACTTGAATAGGTTATTTTTAGAACTATTGCCGTAACTCCGCGGTTTTCGCTTTGTAAATATACTATTCCTGGTGTTCTGCCCAGTCCGTCCCAGAACCATTTGCTTGCGTAGTATGTGTCATCTCCGTTGTAGCCCCATATTACGAGGCCTATTGTTCCGTTCAAGTCTTTATAGACGGCTATTACAGCGTATCCTCCTCCTGTGGCGTTTCTGGCCCAGCATGAAAGCGCCAGAATCTTGTTAGAGTGCCCTGTGTCATTGACTACGTAGGTGCTGAATGCGAAGAAGGCGTCGGTAAATTCGTTGAAGTATTCTGTTCCAAGCTGAGCGATGGGTCCGCCTTCAAAGATCATGTTGCTTGTTGAAATTGGATAGCCTGGATAAGTATATTGTGTTCCGCCAGACATGTAAATGCGTCTACACCAGTCATCTTGCAAACTTGATCTTCCAAGAGAATCTCTATAGTCAGCTCTTGAACCGCTTGATGCTCCACCCATAACGAAGGGGCTATAGGGACCGAAGGAAGTGTCGTTTACATCCATTCCTGCAGCGCATACTTTGATCTCTTTTATTGAGTCGAAGGCTTCGGTTATGTAGGCTGCTCCTAAGGAGTCTATTGTGGCTGCGTCTTTGCCGACGATTATCCATTCGTAGCTTCCGCCAATACTTGTTGTTAGATTAGCGTAGACTACCGTATAGTTGGCTATCTCATAGTCGGTAGCACCAGATACCGTTGTGTGGTTTACTCTTAACAGTATGTCTCCCGTAATGTGCAAGTGCTCTGTGTAATTGAATCGGTATGTTTGTTCAGTGTTGCTTGGAGTTACTGTGAACATTACACTCATATTGCCGTAGAAGACGAGTTGCGTCAATGAACCGTTAATCCAGTATCCGTAGTAGGTGATGTTGTGAACCTTGACGTAGCTTGACTCGGGCCGGACTTTTATGTCCAGTGTCAAGTGGATGTCATCGGTGTTATTTACGCTAAAGGGTTCAGCATACATGCGATCGTAGAGTAGTGTGATGTTGTAGGTTGTGCCAAACGGGTCTGTCCATGTGGTGCTATTGATTACATTATTCGGGATTAACGTCACTGTTGCCGAAAGATCCTCTGTTAAGCTTACGTTTCCGAACGTTCCCAAATCTGTTTTTGCTTGTTCCCATGTTGCGTTTGTTGAGTAGAGCACTTTTATTATGGTGCCTTCTGCTGGAACGTTATCGCCAGTTATGGTTATGTTGCCCGTTCCGTCGCTACTATCATAGTAAAATGTGTAATTGTATCCTCCTCCAAAGGTGTTTCTTGCTCTATAAGGCGTTTTTAGTTCTCCATCCCACTCAACTTTTTCAGAAAAATTACAATACTCCGTCCAATCACTTGTGTAAATTACTGGCTTGTGTGTTAGGTTAAAGCTAACTCTTTCCGCTGAAACCTCTGCGCTTGTTACGTTGTGGAAGTCCACCCATCTTCTCGTATCTTTGTGAACTACACTGTAAAGGTCATAGGGGTTAAAGACTCTGTCCAAATAATAGTCCACTTCAGAATCAATAGTATTTGAGCCGCCAGTGATGTCTGCATCGCTTCCGTCATGGAGATCAGTTATTCCATAGACCGTTACTGCCCTAAACATGTCGGTGGCATCATCCGTGTCCCAGCACCATTCCGCAACAACAAATGGCACACAAGGTTCATTGCTTGGATCACTCTGGCTGTCTACAGTATCTTTATAGACAACCTTTATTGCAGCGCCACTAGCCGGAGCGCTTGTAAAGGTTATCCTATTGTTATCAGCGTCCCAAGTGTAATCTGTTCCTTCGCTTTTGTGATCGTCGTTTACAAAAACCATGGGGCTGTCATCCCAACCGTTGCTTGTCTTGTTTCTCGGATACGGATCTGGATCTCCAGTTAATGTGAAAGCCGTGGTTGATCCGTCACCAGTAAAGTTCTGCTCCTTCGTGCTAAAAGTTTTTAGAATAGTTGCTCTTCCAATTTCACTTATGTCTTCAACGTAGCTGACCAGTGGTCTTGGCCACCAAGCAGCCCAAGCCACATGGCTTAGGTCGTCATCGATTATTTGAACTACATCATATTTTCCTTTGTAGGCAGATGTGCTTCCGTTATACCAGCTTTGATACTCTTCATTATAGAGTGTTGATTGTTGCGTATGGATGTATGCGTAGGATTTTGGCGGGGTCCCTGATCCAAGGTCCCATTGGCCTCTTTCGCTGAACTCTATCTGCATTACTCCTGTTCCCTTTCTGTTGTCAACTCTCTTTATATCCTTGAATACAACCACTTGTTTTTCCACTTTATTGAAGACTATAGTGAATATTATCCTCACAAGCGGATAGCTATGGGATGTATCTTCGTAAATTGTGGTGTTTAACAAAGCAACAAACCTTCTCGGTCCGTTGTAAAGAACTTTTATTGGCTGGGTTACTGCTCCTCCATTTGTTTTTCTTCCACCTAGATATGTTGTGTTTGTTGCACCTATTACACCTTCTTTCCAGTCTCCAGCTATGCTATTTTCATTGTAGTAGTCGCTGTAAAGAGCAAAAGCCCATCTGTTGTAGTAGTCTCCTCCATGAACATAAGTTATATTGATTACCCAACCGTTTACCCACTCATACTCATACACTTGACTTGGGTCAGTTGCAAATGGGTCAGTTTCATCATTATAATCTAGTCCAACTTTTGTTTCATAGTCTATCATTTCACCATATTTAGAAAAGCCTATGGTCAAATTTTTCTTTTCAAAAGGAAATAGCACATAGTAATCGGTAGATAAAACTCCAGACACCGTCAGATAATCTGAGTCATAACTGGATTTGGAAGCTTTTGCGTTGAAGGATTCTAGATAGATTAGGGCTATGATAGAACAGAGAATTATTGGTGATAGAGTTGCTGCTTTAAGTTTGTTTTTCTTTTCCATTTTCATTCCTCTTTGGGTCATGTATGATGGCGTGAAGCGTTTATTAAAAATTTTTTAGAGGTTCTGACTCAGATTTAGAATAAAACCCAGAAAATTTATTCAACACAAACTTTGCCAAGCTTAAATTTAAAAATTAAAGCTAAATACTTGGTAATGGTTGCTAACATATGCATTTTGCTTCTTCCTCCTTTCATGCCATAATCGAGGCGTATTGGAACCTCCGCTATAACGCTGCCCATGTTAATGGACTTTATAAGCAGTTCTAGGGAGGATTCAAAACCTTTCGATTCGATAATTCTATTTTGGAAAGTTTTAAAGAGACTCTTTATTAGGTGCGCCCTAAAACATCGAAAACCGCTTGTGGCATCTTTGACGGGTAAATGGAATAATTTTTTGATTAAAAGGTTCACTGCCTTGCTAAGAATTACTCGATGTAGGGGAACATTTAACTGTACTCCCCCCTTAACATAGCGAGAACCTACTACAACATCAGCGCTTTTTGCAGCAGCCAACATTTCTAAGACATGTTTTGGATCATGAGTGTTGTCAGAATCCATGATAACAATAAAATCTTCATTAAAGGCCTCATTGGCTACTGCAAGCAAGCCAGTTTTGAGAGCAGCGCCTAAACCCATGTTAGTTTCATGCCCAATGATTTCGACTGGATAATCAGCTGAAATGTCTTTAAGCACTTCTTCTGTTCCGTCATAGCTTCCATCGTTCACTGCAATAATCTTATAGGGAATGTGAGGCTTTAAGGCTTCATCTATGGAGTGAATAAGGGGTTTGATGTTCTTTTCCTCATTAAAGCACGGCAGAATTATGAAGCATGTCATGCGATTTTCCTTCTGCCTTTTTGATAAATTTAAAGCGGAAGAAAAGAGCTTTAAGCAGCCTTCAGTTTCCGAAACTGAATATTATATTCCGACTTTTCTAAATAACAAAATTTTCCCAATGGAAAGAAAACTTAGAGGAGACTCGCCAAGCCTATAATCTATTGGCTTTGCCAAAATTGTAGCAGCTCTTGAGAGAGCGGATAAAAAACTTGGTGGAAAAATTGGGAATTCATCGGCAAAATAATAATAAACTCTTTTGCTGAAGGAAGCTGCGTATTTTCTTAAACCTAAAAAGGTTATTGGAAATGAGAGGTCGGTTGCTCTCCAATAAGTGAGATAGGCTCCAGCACTTTTGAACTCTTTTATGTATTCTTTCATACTCCTAAACCGTAAGCGTTGCGTACGCCTTTTCAAAATAAACGAAGGAACCGCCTCAAAAATTAGCACATAACCAAGAGGTTTTGTAACTCTAACCATCTCATGCACCGCTCTTTTCCAATAGGTATCATCGAAAATGTGTTGGAGAACGGTAACACAATTTGTCATGTCATAAAAATCATCGGGAAACTTTAACTCAGCAACGTTCATCACGTAAAATTTAATATTTTTCGAAGATTTGTTTTCACTCTGCTTTTCGCCAACCTAATCATCCATGAGCTGGAATCTATTCCGACAGTTTTAAATCCCATTTCAGCAAAGAGATTCACCCATTTTCCAGCCCCACAGCCTGCATCTAAAATTTTTGCGCCATTCTTTAATTTTGCATGGTTTTTAATTGTTTGAACAACGAAGTCCTGTGCCTTTTTATCGCTGTAATGTGCAAGCCAATTCCTAGCAGCATTCCGCCATTTTTCCACTCTTTTCTTGAATTCTTCTTTTTCTGCTTCGATGGCTACTTTATCCCAATATTCTTCTCTTTGTGCACCGTAAACCATTGCAGTTTCCTCCACTTCTTAATCAGCAAAATCTTCCAATGCTCAAGAATTTTTTGTGGCATTAACACCATTGCTGCGACAAAAATTAGGGATAGAAGTGAAATTTTTAATCCGATATCAGCATATGTTTGTCCTTCAAAATAAACTTCTACCTCGAGCTCTCCAGTCTTGTTTATGTAAAAGCAGTTGATTAGCGAATAAGCACTAGTTGACTGAACTGTTTGAGGGTCACGGTCAATTTTTGCCTTCCAAAGCGGACTATAAGCTTCGGAGAAAAGTAGAAAGAAGGGCTGCTCAGTTTTTACA
>JARYMR010000030.1 GCA_029907045.1 Candidatus Bathyarchaeota archaeon | reverse complement strand
AACCTTTTAACGTCTTCCCGAAACTCCTCTTCACTTGAACTCACCTCATAACTGATGTTGTCCACGTAATAGGCGTTTGGTCCCAACTTCACCACTCCAGCCAAATCTGGAGTTAAGTGGATTCCCAATCCTGGTCCTTTTGGAACTGGATAGACGAGCATTTTTACTGGAGGTTTGCCAATCAACCTAAAGTAATCTCCTTTACAATAATGCAGTTTATAACCAAGTTTTTCAATCTCTAATCCAACAAGGGCGGCTATTTTGTCTGAGTAAAGTCCAGCACAGTTTATCACGCTTTTGGCTTTGATGGTGAATTTTTCGCCGAAACTTGTTCCGCTCACTTCATAGTTGTCATCTATTTTTTTCAAACCAGTTACTTCTGTTTTTGTAGCCAAAACAGCACCGTTCTGAGAAGCCTTTGCATAAAAATAGTTCATAAGCTCGTCAGGTTCAACTATGCCCGTGAAAGGCGTATAAAGCGCTTTTTCAACCTCAACATTTGGCTCTAACCGCTTAACATCTTCTTTTTCTAAGATTTTTAAACCTTCCACTCTGTTGGCTTCACCCCAACGCCTCAGTTTTTCTAACTCTTCCATCTCCTCCTCCGTAATAGCTACTGTCAACTTTCCTAAGCGTTTATAGGAAATCCTATATTTCTCGCAGATTTCGTAAATCATCAAATTACCTTTAACGCATAATTTAGCCTTAAGAGAACCAGGCGGATAATGAATGCCAGAGTGAATTACGCCACTGTTGTGGGTGCTTGTTTCCTGCCCAAACTTTGCATTTTTCTCTAAAATATACACTCCTTCATTCCTTTTAGAAAGTTTTGCAGCAACAGCTAAGCCAACAACGCCAGCGCCTATAACAACTATGTTTGCTTCTTCCATAAAAAATCATAAAAAACATATGCTAATAAGTTTTTATGCATATCTGCTGTTCAGCCAAAATTATCCTTTGAAAGGATGAATTAAGAGCGCAAAAGTTTTTTACAAGCACCAGAAATTTAGGTTTCCTAACAACCCACTTTCGGAAGGGAGAAATTATTGAATAGGATAATCGTTTGCCTAAAACAGGCAATTGACGTCTCACAGTTGAAAGTTGACCCAGCAACAAGACAGTTAATAACGGCGGGCGCAGCCAAAAAAATAAGCGATTTTGACAAAAACGCCCTAGAAGAAGCCATCAGAATTAAGGAGAAAAATGGCAACATCGAAATATTAACTGTAACGGTCACAGCGGAAGATGCAAAAACTGTTTTGCGAGAAGCCCTCGCCATGGGCGCTGACAAGGCTTACATGGTTATGGACCCAAACTTTAAAGAGGTTGACACTTTAGGCACGGCATACATCCTAGCAGAAGCCATCAAAAAAATTGGAAACTTTGATTTGGTTCTTTGCGGCGAAACCTCTCTAGACAGTTTTTCAGGACTTGTCAGCGCAAGATTGGCTGAACTTTTGGGATTAGCTCATGTGAGTTCTGTTAGAAAAGTTTCTGTTGAAAATGATGCGATTATTGCGGAAAGAGCCTTGGAAGAGGCAGTTGAAACTGTAAAGGTGAAAATGCCAGCTTTAATATCTGTTACAAGAGAAATAAACCAGCCCAGAATTCCATCGCTTATGATGATTATGAAGGCTTCCAAAAAGGAGATAATAACATGGACAGCCGCAGACCTAAACATCCAAAAAGAGAATTTAGATGCAAAAATTGAAATAATGGAGGTTTTGGCTCCAAAAACAGAACGCAAAAGAGTGAAGATAACAGGTGAAACAGCCCAGGAGATTGCTGAAAAATTGGTTAAAGCTTTGGTTGAGGAAGGCGTTGTTGGAAGGTGAAAGGCATGATTATGGTTTATTCTGAAAGGCATGATTTGGCTCTGGAAATGCTTGGGAAAGGAAGAGAAATAGCGGATAAACTGCAAAAAGAATTAGCGGCTGTTGTGATTGGATATAGCGTTCAAGAAAAAGCAAAGGAACTAATAACTTATGGGGCGGACAAGGTTTTCGTGGCGGATAATCAAACCTTAACCCATTTCCAAACAGAACCCTACCTCAGCATTCTCAACACTTTAGTGATAAACCACAAACCAGAAATGGTGTTAATTGGCTCTACAAGAAATGGAAAGCCTCTTGCAGCCAGACTTGCAACCCGCCTCCAAACTGGATGCATTCCAGACTGTAATAGGCTAAGCATTGACGAACAAGGAAGGCTTGTATGCGAGAGAATAACCTATGGTGGAAACGCCGCTGCAAAATTAACCTTCAAAACAAAACCACAAATAGCAACAATACCGCAAAGAACTTTTGAAAAGCCTCAGCCAAAAGACCGCACTGGACAGATAATAAATTTCGAAGCAAAAATTGAACAGCCAAAAACAGAAATCATCGAAACAAAACCCCTCCAAGTTTCCGCCGTAAGAATCGAAGATGCCGAAGTAATAGTCAGTTGCGGAAGAGGATTAGAAAAGAAAGAAGATACTGCCTTACTGGAGGAGTTGGCGCAGATTCTGAATGGGCAAGTTGGCAATACGAGACCTTTGGCTGAAGATAGAAAATGGTTTACGGAATGGGTTGGATTGTCTGGACATAAGGTTAAGCCTAAACTTTACATTGCATGTGGAATTTCTGGCGTAATACAGCATGTGGCTGGAATTCGAGACGCAAAAGTAATAGTGGCTATTAACAAGGATGAAAATGCGCCCATATTCGAGGTTGCAGATTATGGCGTCGTAGGCGACTTATACCAAATACTGCCAGCACTAAAAGAAGCATTAAAGAAACAATTGCAATAACAACATACTTTTGGACTTAAAAACAACCAATACCGACCTTACCCTCTCTAGGTTTTCATTTGGCACAATAATACTGAAAAATTTGAGAAAATTTGTTGTTTTTTATAATTAATTAGATAGTCCTATATGGATTTTGGAAGTTCTAACTCTAGGATTAAATGTTTAGAAGTTGTTAGTAAAAGTTGCAATTATCGCAAAATATATGTATAGAATTAAATGACGCATATTGTAGGAAGACAGGATATGCCAAGTCGGTTAATTGAGATATTTGAGGATAGAAACCTTGTGGATAAAATTGTAAAGCGTTTACCTTACCTATTTCAGCTCGCCGAATTAGAAAGTTCTAGAGCTGGAAAAGTTGGAATGGAAGTTGGCTCGCTTCGAGAAAAAATTTTGACTGCATTATTGATTTATAAGTTCGGAGAGAAAAACGTAGAGACTGACATTCCTATAACTGAACCCGAAGTTGATGTAAGGTTATTTGGATATCCAATTTCTATTAAAACTATTACAGGTATGGGAGGAGTTAAATTTTCATGGACTGTTGATGCCCAAAAGGCAAGAGAATTTATGGAGAACTACGTCCCTAAAACTGATGTTTTACTTGTTCAAATTAAATGGAATAAGAAAGGCATCTTTTCATATATACCTCTAGAAGTTCAACAAAGAATCTTTCGAGTTATGGGACGAGAGAAATATTTTAAGCTTCCAAAACCTGGAACGAATCCTCGTGGAGTGGAAATAAGTAAAGATGCACTGTTAAAGTTACTTCAAGACACGGATACTAAGAAAATTGAGATTTTTTGGCAACGTTCAGTAATAGAATATAAACCATACCAAAGATGGGTAGATTATTGGAAAGAAAGTTAACTTAAAAATTCGGCTAATTTAATTTGAGACTGTTTCTTTAAGAAATCTTTAATTCTCTTTTCAGCTAACTTCACATACTCTGGTTCTATATCGTAACCCACATAATATCTGTTAGTTTGAAGGGCTGCTATTGCTGTTGTTCCGCTGCCCATGAACGGGTCCAAAATAACTTCTCTCTCAAAAGTGTAAAGTTTAATGAGCCTTAAAGGCAACTCAACTGGAAAAGGGGCAGGATGACCAACTCTAGTAGCGGATTCTGCAGGGAAGGCCCACACACTTTTAGTCCACTCTAAAAACTCCTCTTGTGTAATGGTGCTTTTTCTTCCTTTTGGATTGCGTCGACTAAATGTCTCTTTCGAAAAAATCAATATGTATTCATGAACGTCTCTTAACGTAGGATTACTTGGCGAACACCAACTTCCCCATGCAGTTGAAGCCGCTGCGCTCGAGCCCTTATCCCAAATTATTTCTCCTCTCATAAGAAAGCCAATATCTAACATGCTTTGAACCACAAAAACATCTAGGGGTATGTATGGTTTTCTGCCTAAGTTAGCCACATTAATACAAGCTCTACCGCCGGGAACTAGAACTCTGTATGTTTCCTTAAACACTCTTGATAGTAAACTTCTATATTCATCTAACGTAAGTCCCTTATCGTACTCTTTTCCAACATTATATGGAGGTGAGGTTACCATTAAATGGATGCTGTTATCCGGTAATTCCTCCATGTTTTCGCTACTTTTGCAAAAAATCTTGTTAAGAAAGTCTTTGTTAATTTCGTTCTCAAAGTATATCACTTTCTCTTTTTCTTTAGGCAAGCCTTCATATAACCTACTATTGTAAAACTTGGATGAGTCGTGACCAAATCTTCCGGGGGATCCAAAAGAGCTTGTTTCAGTTCCTTCTTTACGACCTTTACTTTGCTTTATTTTTCTATTTTCCTTTATCGCTTCATGCGAACCTTCAAGTAAACTCACTTGAAACCCTTCATCATTTTTGGTTAACTGTATTCGGCTACCTTGGTGAAATTTTCCTTTCAGAAAGGAAGACCAGAGTCTACCGTATTTGTCAATTCTGGCTGGGTTACTATTGAGTGTTGTAATATATGGTAGTGAGGTATTCCCCAGCAATTCAAGTATGCTTTCTCTGGGAATCTGAATAAACCCCCGAAGGACTTCCATCCTTTTAAGAATCTTACTTACCATTCTTCTCCCTCTAAATATCTATTTACCCTATCTATGAATTTTTCTATTTTGAAAACAATTCAGTAGTTTAACTTACATCCAATCAAGTTTTCGCTAAAATAGGGATAAATAAATGAACTGTCATTTGTGATGGTGTATGATATCCAAAAGTGAAGCCTTAAGGCTTGTTAAGGGTACAAGCAAGTATTCTCATGCGTTAATGGTTTCTTGCATGATGAAAACGTTGGCGAAGGCATTAAACGAAAACGAAGAAGAGTGGATGTTGGTTGGGTTACTGCACGATTTGGACTATGATAGGGTTAAAAATGATATGAAAATGCATGGTGTTGTTGCTGCTGAAATGTTGAAGGGGAAATTGCCTGAAAAGTGTCTTTATGCTGTTAAGGCGCATGATTACAGAAGTAGATTTAAACCTGAAAGCAAGCTTGACAAGGCTTTGATAGCAACAGATTCCTTGGCAAGTCTAATAGAGAAAATAGGAATGGATGTTGAAAAATTGAATGTGGCAAAGTTGCGAGTGGAGTTGGAAAATATTTCCGCAGTTAGCCCATGGTACAAAAGTAACATAATGAAATGCGAAGAAATTGGATTAAAAATGGATGAATTTTTACGGTTATGTTTAAACTCCATTAAGAAAGAAAAATGTAGATAGTGTTTATTTGTATGGTATGTATTCTTTACCTAAAAGCTCTCTGGCTATGACTATTCTTTGAATGTTTGTGGCTCCTTCAGCTCCGACACAGTAGGACATTATTCCACGTAATCCCATTTCTAGTGGGCATTCTTTTGTGTAGCCGTAGGCGCCAAGCCAAATCATGGCATGCTTGAAGACATCGAAGGCGAAATGTGGGGCTATCAGTTTGCAAGCAGCTATCATTCTGCTCACTTCTAATGGCGTAAATTTGCTTTCTTTGTACTTTTTGTCGTTCATCCAAGCCGTGCGATAAGTGAGCGAACGCAGAGCCTCAAGTTGCGCCCAATCATCCGCCAATTCAAACTGTATTCCCTCAAACTTGCCTATGGGTCTGCCGAAAGCCTTCCGCTCCTTAATGTATTCCATTCCAATTTCAAGCGCCCTTCTTGCAGCGCCAACACAAACAGCCGCAATCAATATTCTTGCGTTGTCAAAGCCTTCCATGGTTAAATAGAAGCCCTTATCCACCTCGCCAATGCGGTATGCGTCGGGTATCCTAACATTTTTCATCATAAAACCGCCCGTGGAAATTGCCATCCTTCCCATGTCGTCAAAGCGTTTGTTAATTTCAACTCCAGACGCGTTTATTGGCAAGTAAAATCCTGTCATTCCACGGTGAGGTGCTTCTGGCGGTGCAGGTGAGGTTCTGGCGAGGAGGAAGTAGCCTCCTCCGAGTTTTTTTGCTTCTTCGGTTCCGCTGATATACATTTTCTCTCCGTTCAAAATCCAATCGTTTCCTTCTTTGCGGGCTGCGGATTTGAAGGCTGCAACATCAGAGCCGCCGCCAGACTCTGTTGAGGCAATGCCGATGAAGGCTTCGCCTTTGACGGCTGGATGGATAACTGCTTCGCGGACTTCTTCGGTGCAATATCTGTCAACCACAAAACCCCATGAGGATTCCACAAGCCAAAAAACTGGAATAGCGATGCTGATGTCGGCATAGCCCAACTCTTCACCAGCAATACATGCGGTAACCCAGTCAGCTCCTGTTCCGCCATGCTCCTGCGGTGCAGTCATGACAAGCAAGCCCAAATCAGCCATTTGTTTTATTATTTCCTTTGGAATCTCGCCGTTTCTGTCAAACTCTCTGATTTTTTCTAGGGGTAAACTTTTCTGGCACCATTCTCTTAGGGCGTTGCGAAAGAGTTCTTGTTCTTCTGTAAAAGCGAAATCTACCATAAACTTTCACCTTGAACCCTAACTACTAAACTTGAGATATAAAAGAGTTGTTCAGCTATCAAGCAGAAATTTTCGTTAAGAATTGTTTAACGTGTACCAATATACCAAGTGCACCGTTTCTTTCTTTCTTTGCATCCAAGTTTTAGAACAGCCTTTCCATAACAGTTCTCAGTGTACCAGCCAAAAAGTGGACATGAAACCCATATGGAACCATCGGCATACTCGATTACTTTGACGTTGTGCACCATGTGAGTGTTGCATTTAAATGGCCTAACTCCTACTATGTTGGATTTTTCGTTGACTTTCTGAACATTTAGTGTTTCCAATTGTCCCACTTATGCCACCAAAAGTATTTAGGATTCTTGAATGATATATTCTATTTGCATATATAGTATTTACCGAAAATACTTTAGCGTATATACAATTTACAATTCGCTCAAAAATTTATCAATGGGGCTTTGGTTCAAATGCAAACCAAGCTTCTCCGCTCCAATGTTTAGAGCTAAGCCAAGTAACTGCGTGTAATATATTACGGGCATGTTGAGTTTTGCTCCAACAACTGTTTGAGCGTCCTTTTGCTTAGCGTCAAACATTAAACCGCAATCTGGGCAAGAAATAATTAAACCGTCCACGGCTAAATTTTGTAAAGCCTTAATTTTCGTGCCAGTCAATGAAAGGGCAGAGTCTGGATGGCTATGCATTAAGGCTGCGCCACAACAATCCAATTTTTCAGCGTAATCCACGGTTTCCGCTCCCAAAGTACGCACTAATTCATCCAGTTTCCTTGGGTTTTCCGAATCGTCAACTCTGCCCAAATCAGTGTAACGGATAATTTGGCAACCAACATGTGTTGCAAATTTTAAACAATTAAGAGGCTTTTGCACAGCCACTTTAATCTTGTCTAAGCCAATAAAATCATGTAAGAAGTCGATTACATGCCAAATTCTAATGTTTGAATTATAATCTAAGCCTTCTTCCCGTAACAAATCAACAATTTTCTTACCGATTTTTTCATTTTTGTTTACGACAGTTTTTGCTTCCGAAATTGCGAAGTGACAACGGTTACATGGAATAAGCAGATCTTCTAAACCAGTTTTGTTGGCTAAGGCTAAAATTCTCGCTGCCAAGTAGTTTGCTGCTGAATCATTTATGCTTTTAATAGGATCTCCGCAACAGTTAGTTTCAGGTAAATCTACAAGCTCAATGTTTAGTTTTGGGAAAACTTCTCTCATTGACATCTCGTAAGCGTACTGACTTGTTAATATTCTGCAGCCCCAAAAAACAGCAACCTTCAATGTTATTTTTCCTCCAACATTTTCATAAAGGCAGATTGAAAACTTTCTTTAGGTGAAGTAATTTTTGGCAATTTTAGGCTTTCCCGGTCGAAGGTTTCCATTTTGTTTGTTACCGCTTTTTGAATAGCTTCCGCCAATCCAGTTTCAAGAATTTGTGAAATAGCTTTTAGATATCCTTCTGGCACCTTGGCTTCTCTTTCAACAGCAAGATTTCGCAAAGCAATAATCACATGATAGGGAGACGCCTTTTGGGGACATCGCTCTACACATTTTAGGCATGTAGCACAAGTCCAAATTATATCAGAAGCCGCCAACTCATCAACAAAACCTAAGTTAACAAGTTTCACAATTTCATGAGGTTTTAACTCCAAAAGCTTCAGGGCTGTGCATCCGCTTGTACACTTCATACACTGAAAACAGTTGACAAGCTCTATTCCGCCAAGTTTTGACAAGATTTTTTCGCGGGTTTCTGCATTTGATTTAGCCATAGACATCAAATCGGTTAAACCCAATTTTAGCCGCCTCCAAAGGCTTCTGTTTCTAAACATGCAGCCTTAATTTGCGCAAGAAACTGCTCATCAGTATAATGGCGCATTTTAATAGCTTTTGTTGGACAAGCGGAAACGCATAAACCACAGCCTTGACACATGGCTTCTAAAACCTCAGCTTTAACCCTTTCAGAACCATCCAAAGTTTCAGTTTTCATATCTATAGCAACGAATGGACAGATTGCCTCGCAGAGGCGACAACCACTACACAAGTCTTCGTCCACCACCGCTTTTAATGGTTCAATTTCAATCTCCCCACTTGCCAAAAGGTCTATGGCTTTTGCCGCCGCTCCACTTGCCTGAGCCACAGTATCAGGAATGTCCTTGGGACCTTGGCATGTGCCAGCGATAAAAATTCCATTTATTGCGCTTTCAAGAGGTCGCAGTTTCGGATGAGCTTCTAATAGGAAGCCGTCGGCGCTTCTTGAAACATGAAATATGCTGCTTATTTTTCCCAAATCGCTGTTGGGAACAAGCCCATTGGCAAGCACAACAAGGTCTGAATGCAGTTCTAAGAGTTTGTTTGTTCCCTTATCATAAACATCAAAGTAAAGCGCCCCATCAGAAACGCAGCGGATTTCGGAAGGCAAACCAGCAACAAAGTTTATGCCCATTTCTCTTGCTCGCCTATAAAACTCGTCATAACCCTTGCCGAAAGCCCGCATATCATTAAAACAGACATAAATGTCCACTTCCTTGCCAAGTTTTTCTCGAGCGAGGATTGCTTGTTTTAATGTTGCCATACAACCAATACGACAACAATATTCATGAAATCTCGAGTCTCTCGAACCTACGCATTGAATGAAAGTCACAGTTTTTGGCGTTTTGCCGTTTTGTGGACAAAGGATTTTTCCGCCAGTTGGTCCAGAAGCGTTACATAGCCTTTCAAATTGGAGATTTGTGATTATGTTTTTTGATTTTCCGAAACTGTATTCTTGGATTTTTGAAGCGTCAAAAAGTTCGCTGCCAGTAGTAATTATTATTGCACCAACTTTGACGTTTATCCTTTGAAGCTTTTGTTTATGGTCAATTGCCTTTGCTTCGCATACTTTTTCGCATTCTAAACATTCAGAACACCCACCACAAGCAAGACAACGCTTCGCTTCTTCAATAGCCATTTCTTCGCTAAAGCCCAACTCAACCTCATCAAAACCCTTAATTCTTTCTTCAACTGGCAGCAGAGGCATGGCTTGCCTTTTTCTCTTCTTGATGCCCTCTTTAGGGAATATCTTAACTGGAGGCAATCCTTCCTCTTCAACAGCTTTCAAATCTTCGCCACGTAGGTATTTGTGGATGGAGATTGCCGCTCTTTTCCCATTCGCTATTGCTTCGATAACCGTGGCTGGACCTAAAACTGCGTCTCCACCTGCAAATATATGGGGTATGTTTGTTTGAAGAGTTTGGGGGTCAACTTCTATTGTTCCATGGTTTAGCTTCAATTCTAGTGGCAGAGAAGTCGTATCTAAAGCTTGACCTATGGTTGTGATGACTGTGTCCACGGGAATTATGTGTTCTGAGCCTTCAATGGGAATTGGTTTTCTCCTTCCCGTCTCATCTGGTTCGGTGAGCATCATTTCAAAACATTCAACAGCGACAACCTTGCCATTTTCGCCGATAATTCTTTTTGGTGCTTTGCGGAAGAGAAATTCAACGCCTTCTTTCTCTGCTTGCTCAACTTCTGGTTGGAAGGCTGGCATCTCTTCCCTTGATCTTCTATAGAGAATGTAAACTTTTTTGGCGCCTAACCTCAACGCAACCCTGGAAACATCAATTGCAACATTTCCACCACCTACTACGGCGACACGCCCTCCGATTTCAACCTTTTTACCCAAATTCACATCTCTTAAGAAGTCAACGCCTTGAAAAACTCCTTGCAATTCTTCCCCTTCAATGCCTAACTTTAGGCTTTTTTGCATGCCAACCGCTAAGAAAACTGCCTTATACCCCGTTTTCTTTAAATCTTCAAAACTTAAATTTTTACCAATAGCCACATTAGTGCGAATTTGAATACCTAAATCTTCTAAATACTTGATTTCTTTTGCCAAATTTTTTTTGGGAAGCCTATATTCGGGTATGCCTATCTTTAACATGCCGCCTGGTTCGGACAAAGCCTCAAAAACTGTTACCGGATAACCCATTTTTACTAATTCATAAGCGGCAGTTAACCCTGCTGGACCAGCGCCTATCACAGCGATTTTTTCCTCATATTTCGGTTGGATTGGGGCTGGTTTTTCTTGTGGTTGTTTCATCATGTAATCTGCAACGAAACGTTTGAGGGCGCAGATTGCAATGGGTTCTTCAACATCGCCCCTTTCGCAGTCATTCTCGCACGGGTGAAAACAAACTCTTCCCAACACCGCGGGAAATGGTATGGCCTCTCTAATTAACTTGTAGGCTTCCTTAAATTTTCCCTTCGCTATAAGGGCGACATAACCTTGAACGTTTACGCCCGCTGGACAAGCGGCCCTACATCGCGCTATGCCTTTTTTGTCTATTGTGTAAACATTTGGAACTGCTTGAGGGTATGGTCTGTAAATTGCTTTTCTTTCAGCGAGTCCCAATTCAAACTCGTTTGGCAAGGAAATTGGACATACTTTTTCACATTCACCGCATCCTGTGCATTTTGCTTCCTCTATATACCTGGGATTTTTTACAATTGAAACTTCATAGTTGCCAACATAACCCGATACATTTTCTACTTCCGCACAAGTTATCAATTGAATATTAGGATGTCGTGCCGCTTCTGTCATTTTTGGCGTTAATATACACGCACTGCAATCGAGAGTTGGAAAAGTCTTGTCTAATTGTGCCATGCGTCCGCCAATGCTAGGGGCCTTCTCAACAAGATAAACTCTAAAACCAGCATCAGCCAAATCTAACGAAGCCTGTATTCCAGCAATCCCACCGCCAACAACTAAAACGCTTTTCTCAACGCTAACCCTTCGCTTTTCCAAAGGCTCCAAAAGTTTGACACGCGCTACACCCATCCTAACAAGCTCTTTAGCTTTCTCGGTGGCTTTTTCTGGCTCTTCGCTGTGAACCCATGAGACGTGCTCTCTTAAATTGACGATTTCAAGCAAATAGGGGTTTAAGCCCGCCTCTGAAACAGTTCTGCGGAAGGTTTCTTCATGCATTCTCGGCGAGCATGTAGCAATAACTATTCTGTCAAGGTTATACGCCTTAATGTCTTCTTTAATCATGTGTTGTCCAGTTTCAGAACACATGTAAACATAATGCTTGGCAACTACAACATCTTGTAATTTCTCAGCGTATTCAGTAACCTTCTCTACATCAACAACTCCTGCAATGTTTAAGCCGCAGTGGCAAACGTAAACGCCTATCCTAGGCATCAGCAAACCTCACGAGAGTAAAATACCCTTCAAATCTATTTATTATTCATAGCGGTTTAATACATTAATCGCTAACATGAAACTATTTTAATAAACTGAAACTTTGGCTATGCCCTTTATTTTCAAAAATTCTGGAATCAATTCGCCTGGAATTTTTTTCTCAGCAATCAAAGTCAATTTGGGTTCAGGCGACAGCTCTGGGTCATCTACTATTGCTTGTCTTATGCTTAAACCAGCTTTCGCAAGAAGCGAGGCAGAGCCTGCGAGTATGCCTGGAATTCGTGCATCCACAGGCGTTATTTCGACAACTCCCAAATCCAAATGTTTGGCAATCTCTTTTAAGGAATGCCCGGCTGACCTTAATCCTTCGAAGATTTGTTTTAGTTCGCGGTTTGTGCGGATTGCATTCAGCGTTTCGTTTACTGTTCTTCTGTCTACTTTGGCGACCCTGGCTATGCGCACTGGTGGGATTTCGATTTCGTTAAGGTAGATTTTTCCGTTTCTTACGCTAAGTCCATTTTCTACGAGAACACGGGCTACTTTTAGTCTTTCCGGATAACCTTCTAGGCATTTTACTATTTTGCTCCACATGTTATGGATTCCTTCATGTACTGTTTTGTGCAGTAAAGTATAAATATGTTCGTTTTGCTTTAGTATATTATCGCACATATATGGACAAAAACATACATAAGGGGACATCTATATGCATAAAAAAATAAACGAAAGCTTCACACCACTCAGCCCCGAGGAAATACCAAAAGAATGGTATAATATACAAGCAGACCTCCCAGAACCCTTACCACCACCATTAGACCCCACAACCCTAAAACCAATAAGCCCCCAACTATTAGAAAGAATATTCGCAAAAGAACTCATAAAACAAGAAGTTTCTCAAGAACGCTACATAAAAATACCAGAAGAAGTTTTGGATGCATATCTAAGGCTTCCACGCCCCACACCGCTGTATAGAGCCAAAAGATTAGAAAAGCATCTGAAAACGCCAGCCCAAATATACTTTAAATGTGAAAACTTTAGCCCGACTGGAAGCCACAAAACTAATACTGCTCTTGCACAAGCCTATTACAATAAAGAACAAGGAATAAAAAGATTAGTGACGGAAACAGGAGCGGGACAATGGGGAACAGCCCTAGCCTTCTCGTGCACCATTTTTGGATTAAAATGTCGAATCTACATGGTTAAGGCAAGCTATTACCAGAAGCCGGGCAGAAGAATCATAGCGCAAATTTATGGCGCAGAAATGTTTCCATCACCAAGTGAACAAACAAATTTTGGCAGAAAATTGCTTAAAGAAAACTCAGAAAATCCTGGAACTTTGGGAATAGCTATAACAGAAGCAATCGAAGACACGCTTACAAACGAAGACACACGATATTCTTTGGGTTCTGTTCTGAACCACGTGCTTATGCACCAAACAATAGTAGGCTTAGAAGCAAAAAAACAGTTTGAATTTATAGACACTTACCCCGATGTTGTTTGTGGTTGCATAGGCGGGGGCTCAAACTATGCAGGCTTTGCATTTCCCTTCATGATGGACAAACTTAAAGGCAAAACCGCCACAGAATTTGTTGCTTGCGAATCAAAAGCGGTTCCCCACACAACAAGAGGCGTTTACACATACGATTATGGAGATACAGGTAAGATGACACCACTTCTGAAAATGTTAACAATTGGACATGGATATGCGTGTCCGCCCATACATGCCGGTGGTTTGCGATACCATGGAATGGCGCCTCTGATATCTTACCTGATACATAAGGGGTATATGCGCTCTGTGGCTTACACTCAAAACGAAGTTTTCGAAGCCGCCAAAATTTTA
>JARYMR010000002.1 GCA_029907045.1 Candidatus Bathyarchaeota archaeon | reverse complement strand
TGGGCTATAAACATTCACCTGAACTTTTCCTTCATACTTTTTCGACAAATCGTAAAGATGGTTAAAAGTCCACTCATACTCCTCCGGAGAAGGCGCCAAATCCTCTATGTTAGGTCCCGCCCGTCCAACAGGCACAAGGTTATGAAAAACAACCATTCTGGCACCGTAATCCGCTCCAAGTTTAATGGGGTGCTCAATAAATTTGTAGTTGTAACGGTTTAATGTAACCACCAAGCAGTCCAGTATTCCAGCTTCTGAAAGCCTTTTCATAACTGAAAAAGCCTTATCATAGCTTCCTGCTCCACGCACCCTATCATTAGCCTCTCGTGGTCCATCAATACTTACGGCAGTATGAACTTCGTTCCTAACAAGGCCGTTAAACAAGTTTTCGCTAAAAACGAAACCGCTGGTTATTAGGCTAACTTCAAGTCCAATGTTTTTAGCGTAACCGATGACCTCGAAAATGTCCTTTCTAAGGAGAGGTTCTCCACCACTAATCCCAAACCACAGAGAGCCAAAATCGTAAATCTGATCAACAATATTAAAACCATCCTTCGTGCTAACTTCTTCAAAATCACCAAATTCAGGATTAAAACTGCAATATAAACAATTGCCTACACATCTTCTTGTGCAACGCCATGTAACCATATAAAGCGGCGCTTTTCCAGATTTCATGATCACACCTTTCTTTTAAGTGAGATGTTCTTCACGATATAAGTGTTTCTTACACATCCTTAAATATTTTAAACATAATTCTTTCCGTAAAGTAAACGGCGAGAATGGTGAACTGGATGGGAAGGATAAAGTTGGGCAGAAGGACACTAGCATATATACTTGTTTTCCTCTTGGGAGTAGCCCTCTCATCAGTTGTGTGGGCAGCTTACCAATTCTTCTTCTATAGGAATTTAAGCATGAGAATAAGCTACGATTACATCATTTATACTGACTTGAAAAACGTTATTGTTAAAAACGGATTGACCGGATTCGTTGATTTTATTGGAAAAAATCTCTCCGACGCAATTTATTTTGTGTTAGAAAGGAACGGCCTAAATATTTTCTTAAAATTAGGTCAATATAACGTTTCTTCCAATATTTTACTCAGAAATTTAAGCAAATTAAAAATAGTTAGTGATGGAGCAGAACTACGATTTAACGGTGGATCCATAATTTTACATGGAGAAGATTATGAAAAATCCATGAATAACCTTATTGAAGGTTTAACATTGATTAATGGAAGCATAATTGTGGAAAACTCTTTTATGACAACCATCAGAGAATGCATTTTCAAAGATTCCGACGCGGGTATAGTCGTTTTAAACACAAACACTTGGACAGAATGCACCTTAATTGAAAACTGTTATTTCGAAAACGTAAAAAGGAGCATTGTATTTAAAACCCCCTTCATAAATGGGACGAAATCTTACGCAAACACCGAAATCAAGCGCTGCAACTTCAAGTTGATAAGAGAAGATAGCATAGCAATACACGTTGAGGGTGGAGCTAATTTTAATGAAGGATTAATTCAGAATGTAAGAATTTGGTTAGGAAACTTATATGAAGCTAATCAGATTGGAATTCTAATTGAAGGAAGCATGCTTAACACCGTGGTGCATAATGTAGTGTTTGAATCCTTTGCCAATACCCCAAAGGAAATCTATGGAATAAAAATAGGACAACATGGCGAACCGCCGATTCTTGGTCAAGGAGTAGCCTTCCTAGGAAACCTAACAAGGAATATAGATAACCCGTTCAATAGATGGTTATACGGCATTGGAAGCAGCTTTAAATTTGAAAACATAAGCGTTTCTATAGGTTTAAACAATCTCTACGGTAATCGTTGTGAAATAACTCCTCCAAAATACCTTCACTTCTCAATGTCAACACTTCATATAAAAATTCAAGTGGAAGGAGATTTTTCAGAAAACGAAACTGTGACCGTAAGATTAAAACTAAAATCTATCGATGACTCCTATTCTAGGGATTTAACAAAAACTTTCAACTCTAACATCACCATCTGGTTAGACCATGATGATTTATTTAGCATATGGCCAACTATGAGCATAATTTCATCACTAGTCTTGGACGCTAAGACAAATGTAGCGTCTTCCAACGTCAGAGTTTACATCTCGATATATGGCCAATATAATTAAATAAAAAGTGGATGGTCTATTGCGTACCTTTTTTCTATTTAGCGGTACGCAACGAGGCTTTTGCCCTTAGACTAGAGCCTTTGAGATCAATTCTAGCTGGACAGATGAAGCTACAGTGTCCACAGCCATCACATAGGTCCGCTTGAAGCTTCCTTAGAGCATCCATGTTTCCTTTATCGAAAGCTTCCTTGATTAGTATTGGGCTTAAGTTATGAGGACATACATAAATGCATGCTCCGCATCGTATACATGAAGTGGTTTTGACAGTTTCGAATTGCTGGGTTTTTGGAAGTCTCAGCTCCCTTTTTGCCTCTGTTGGTTTTGGTAATCCAACCTTATCTAATAAAGGTGAGGTTAAATTCATTATTATCAACGCAAGAATTGAGCCTCCAAAGAAATTCATGTATGATTGAATTAGAACTGTTAATACACCCAAGCCTATACCGAATATCAATTGCCCCCTATACGTTAGCGGTGTGGTCGCGGGGTCAGTAGCCATAAAGAACGCTAGAAATATTGAGCTCCCAACGAATATGTGGAAAACTACTCTTAACAGAGGATCAGCATCACCATATACAAAGCTTAAAATAAATGCAAGCAATGCAACTGTCATGAGGTAACTCGTTGTTATTCTCCATTTTATATATCTGCGGCAAGCGACAAATAACCCGATCCCAACAATGATAACTGCAAGGCTTGAAGCACCGCCGATCCACCCGTGAAATTTCTGCACCATCAAAACCCAGAATACGTCAGATGAAGTAATGGTAGCAGGAACAGGAACAGAAGGATTGCCAAAGCAAGATATCATATAAGTTGCAAACGATTGCAGACCATTGTCGCCTATGATGGTATAGCCTATCGGGCCTGCTAGTGCAGGTAAGCCAATACCACTTGTTAGGTGATCTTTGGCTAACAACAATGTATTAAAGAAAGGAAGCATAACCACAAGTTTTGCGGTTGCAGCGGGATTCACATATTTTCTGCCGCTCAAGCCTTGAAGTTTCTTGAACAGCACCATGCCTACCGCAGAAATAACTCCAACGTAAAGGTATGCATCTGGCGCTTGCAGCGGCAACGCTTCTATTGAGTGCATCGCAGGTATTCCTAAGGAATACGAGAGAGCAACAATCAGACCGAATACCGCTGCAGATAGAGTGTTTAATGGTCCTCTGTTTTTCATTACTAATGAAAGTAGATAATCAAGAGCTACAGCCACTACAACCGCAACTATGGATACTATAATAGAGGTGGGCCACCAAGAAATAGCTGACACAGCGGCGAGCATAACGAGTGCAACGAAGGTATACGTCATCAGTTTATTTTTGGTCATCCACGAATACTCTTTTGGTTTAGACATTTCAAAACACAAGCTCCTTTTAATTGAACATCTAGCTTCTTATCTACAAAAATAGTTTATAAGATTTCCGACTAGGGTATAGCGAGAATTTTATACATTTTGGAGAAACGCAAGGACTCAGCCCTCATCATTTAAAAGCGCGTTTTCTAAAATCACGCTTCCTTAAAGCCATGTAGGTTACAATACTTGTAATAAATGATATAACCACTACTGCTATTAAGGCGACCACAGCGGAGTCTGCGACTCCCATATGGAAGGCTTAGGTTCGCCGGCCAATGCAAAGTAAGTTAAATGGGTGACAACAGCTTTAGCGTAATCTTCATTTCTATTAACAAATGTTTCTAATGGAGACCATTCACCATTTTCCATGTCAAAGTAGCATATTTTGAGTGAGCTTTCATCGATTCCTAAAAGATTTAAATCACTTTCATCATAGTTTATTTTCAAAGTAAAGATTAGGACTATGGTACGCTGCATCTGATTTCCAAGTAGTTTCCAGCAAGTTTTAGGTTTTCGGGCAATTTTGGCCCCATAAAGGCCATCATAACAATTAAGCTACCGTTACCTGCAGCCTTTAATACCTCAATTTCAGTTTTGGTAGGAGCTTGAATATTTATCACTTGGCTTGAGGTTATAAGTTCTGTTGTATTTAAGCTAACAGTTTGATGGTTGTGGCGTTGAACAGTTCAGAATGTAGGAGAGTAAGCATTACTTCAAGGCCATCAAATAGTCTTGGCCCGGGTCTGGCATGCCGCGAATACTTATAATTACTTCTGGATCCTTCTGCACAACTTCTTCGTCGTTTGTACTGACCCATTTATTTCGTCGTGGCGTCTCCGAAAATGTTTGTACCACCAGCAATCTCAATTAGGGAATGGGGCCATGAACCTGGTCCAGCTGTTGTCGGTGGAGGATACCAGAATTCAAAGTAAACGCGTTGTTTGTAAGCCACATTACTAGTCAGATTACTTATATATTCGAGTCTTTCTTTAAGGCCTGAAACTAAGGCCTTTGCCTCCGAAAATTTTCCAGTAGAATTGCCTATAAGCTCTATATCCCTCAAAAAATTTTCAAATGTTCCTGGACAGATTGCAATTATGGGGAATCCAAACTTTTCAATCGCTTCAATACTTGGATCACCCTTGCCGTAAAACGAATACATGATCACTAAATCTGGATCTAACGCCGCCACTTCCTCAGGATCAGGATTTTCAATATTGCCTATCCTTTGTTTTGAAACAGCCTCCACTCACTGGTCTTGCAGTGAATGTCTATTTTACTAATCATACTTCAAAGTGAAATACGTTAATATTCTTTCTAAGAAGCATCAGATACTGGTTTTGACTGTTGGGAGTTGCTAAGCTATAGTTTAAGAAGCAAAAGATGAGCGTGTTTCGGATTACTGGCTGGAGCTTCATCTAACATGCATATATGTGGACTGCAGAGCACGTTGGAAAAGCTTTAGCTGAGTCTTAAGTGTAGTGCCCTGAGAAAGTAGGCTAGTGAAGTTTTAACGGCTGAGACTCCGTAAACTCCTCCTACTTTAAGCATTTTCGCAACGTAATTCGGCCTCAAATAGAATTGTTGATACGCTTTTTCTCTTATTCTCTTTAATTTCTCCGCGCTGAGGAATGGAGTTTCAAACACTGGAGTTGCAGTATCATATTTGTCGAAGTCCTCGGTTTTGAGCCAACCATTGCTTTTAACCGTTTCATAAAGCGGGGTTCCAGGGTATGGAGTTGCGATATAATAACCTACATCGTGGGGGTCTAAACTCTTAACAAAGTTTACAGTTTTCCACACAGTTTCTTCGGTTTCCCCTGGAAAACCTAAAATGACGCTTGCAACTGTTATTAATCCGACTTGTTGCGCTATCTCAAAAGCCCTTCTAGTCTGTTCTATCTTTATCTTCTTGTGCATCCTATCGAGGATCATCTGAGAACCAGACTCCACGCCGAACCATACAGCTATGCAACCAGCCTTCTTCATTTTTTCAAGCAGACTTCTATCAATCATGTCGACTCTAGTTTCGCAGTCCCATTTTATATCTAGCCCCCTCTTAACAAGCTCCTCGCATATTCTCTCCACCCTTTTAGTGTCTACACTGAAAGCGTCGTCGTAAAAGGTGAATTGATCGGTTCCAAAGGTTTTATGAATGTGCTCGATTTCATCCACAACTTTTATGGGATCTCTCATACGGTACCTTCTACCAAACATCCTCACAGCACAGCAGAAATCGCACCAATAAACGCATCCCCTACTCGTCATAACTGGAATAATTAACTTTCCATACTTTATGTAGAGGTTAAGCTTTAAAAGATGGTGAGCTGGATAGGGGAGGGAATCCAATTTCTCTAGATAGGGTCTATCTTCATTTCTTAAAATTTTTCCATTATCTCTGTAAGTAATTCCTGTTACAGCGTCAAGTTTCTGTTTCGTCTCAATTTTATTTAGTAACTCAAGGAAGGTTAATTCTCCTTCTTTACGGACAATAATGTCTACGTTGGAACTTTCCTTTAAAACATTTTCATCCCAGAAAGTTGCGTGGCACCCGCCTAAGATGGTTACACTGTTTGGAAATATCTCCTTTGCAATTCTGGCTATTTTTAAGGCTGAGTTGTATGTTAAGGTTGCCGAGGTTATTCCAATAACATCCGACTCAACATCCTTCAATCTACGCCGAAAACCTTCTAGATCAAGCCTCTCAGCTTGACAATCTATTATGGAGACGTCGTGGCCCTTCTCCTCGCAGATTGCACCTAAATATCCTAAGCTTAATGGGATAAGGGCGGGATGTTGATGAGCCCTCTTTGGATATGGTGGATTAACAAGCGTAACTTTGATGGCTACTAACCCCCATACCTTAAATTCTGCTACACACGTATTTATTTCTATTTTTAGTTCCTATGTTAATCTACCAAATTAAAGAATAAGACCAGCGGATAAGTAAAGCAGCGGCACAACAACGAGTAATATGAATAAAATGATTACTATATTTCTTATTCTCAATGCTCTGATAATATCTAGATGTGAAGACATCATACTACCATCGTTTATAACATAATGACCTGGTTTCTCTAAGCGAACATTGAGAGCACCAGCCATAGCGGCCATAGTCCAGCCATGATTTCTACTGGGAACGCTCTTGCGGTCACGTAAAGCGATTTTCCAAGCCCTCCTATAATCTTGGCCAAGAATTGCTGAAGCCAAAATTATAAGGAGAGCTGCTATCCTTGTGGGAATATAATTCACTATTGTATCGAGGCTGGCTGAAAACCATCCTATGTTTATATGTTCAGGATCTTTAAATCCGATTACACCGTCTAAAGTGTTGATGACTCTATATGCTACGGCGCCTGCTGTTCCGAAGGCTCCATAGTAGAAGAGAGGCGAAAGTCTAAAATCCGCCAAGTTTTCAGCCATTGACTCAATAACTGAGGAGGCTATTTGTGGGCCGTCAAGGTTTGATGAATCCCTTCTTGAGAAATGGGCATATTTTCTAGCTTCAACTAAATCGTCATTTTTTATAGCATTCGAAACTTCATAAGCCCATTCAGTTTCAAGTTTGATGCAGATTGTCATTTTAAGGATTAATGCCGCAACAATTATGTAAACTATCATGGTAAAATATTCCTTGAGAAGTTTCAAAATTAAGTATGTAGGAACAGTGAACGATATTAGGACAATTAAGGCTAGAACTACGCCGTTAAACTTTTCAATCTTTGAGTTAGGATTCTTTAATACGGTTTTTAATCGATAGGTAAGCTTCCCCATCCAAACGGTTGGGTGAAGTTTATAGCGCAAGGTCCACGGAGTATTCGGTGAAGGGTCGCTTATTAAAAAGTCGATGACCAATGAGAGGAGCAAGATTAGAAGGCCGATGAAGAAGTTTAAACCCAAATTTTTAACCTCAATATATTATTGAATTTTATGCCGTCTTCAGGTTAGAGTAAGCTATCTTTCCACTAACTATTGTTAATTCAACTTTGATTTCATCAATCTTTTTAGGATGTGTTGCTAACAAGTTTTCGGATAGTACTGTTATGTCCGCGAGTTTTCCTCTTTCAATAGTTCCTTTAGCCTTCTCTTCACCCATAGCGTAGGCGGCGTTCAGCGTATACATCTTTAACGCTTCATAGACTGTTATCCGTTCATTTAATGCCCGTGTCGCTGTGGCTGTTTTAATATGAGAGAACACGTTTAATGGTTCCATTGGACTATCTGTACCCCCGGCCACGATTATCCCCTTCTGAAAAAGTGTTTTTAATGGGAAAAGCCACCTTGCTCTTTCACGGCCTATACTTTCTACTGCTTTCCAAACTTTAAGTTCAGAATAAGCCATATATGGTTGAACAGAGATAACCGCTCCCAAAATCGCTATTTTTTCAATAAGTTTAGGTGTCAGAAGTGCCGCGGTCTCTAGTCGGAATGTAATATCTTTGAATATGGGGGTCTTTGAAACTTTCTTTATGGCTTTTAATGTTTCTTTAATGGCTCTATCTCCCATAGCGTGAATTGCAACTTGTAAACCTTTTTTCCCAATTTTTTCTATTAATTTCCTCATGTTTTCGGCGTTATAGAAAAGTTTACCCCTATTTTTTGAATTTTCATATGGCTTTGTTAGGGCAGCAGTTTTAGAAGCAAGATAGCCATCTACCGAAAATATAACTCCTCCAACTTTGAAATACTCGCTTTCGATTTCTTTAAGTTCACGCAACAAGTGGGGATTTTTTAAAATACTCGCCGGAACTATCAAGTATACTTTTAGTGGAAGTTCCTTGCTTTCAATTACCTTCTTTACTGCATAGAGTTCTTGGGTTGAGGAAGCTATCCATTGGACTGTTGTTATTCCCATCTCCAATATTTTTTGGCATGCTATTTTTATTAACTCCGCAAGTTCTTCAACACTTGTTTCTGGAATAAATTTCCAAACGAGATCTGTTGCTGAGTTACGTAATATCCCGCTTGGCTTTCCGGTTTGCGGGTCTATTTCTATGTCTCCTTTTTTCAGCTCTGCTAAGTTTATAGACCTGCTGACCATTTGTAGTGCCAAGCTGTTAACAACACATACTCGACCTTTCGCTCTATAAAGGATTACTGGATTTTCAGGCGCTGCCTCGTCTATGTCTGAGGCTTTAGGCATTCTTTTTTCGGCTAGTTTTTCTTCGTCCCATCCCTTACCAATTATCCATTTCCCTCTTGATGTTTTTTCCACACGTTCATTAACTAGGTTTTTAATCTCCTCTATTGAGGTTCCTCCTTGAAGGTCTATCCAAAGAAGAGTTTTAGCAAAGTCCGCGACATGCACATGAGAGTCTATTAGGCCGGGAATAACTGTTTTCCCATTTAAATCTATCACTTTTGTTTTTCTGCTTATATGCTGAGTGATTTCAGTATTTCGGCCAACCTTCATTATCCTATTATCTTTTAGGGCTACAGCTTCAGCAAAGGGCTTGGCTTCACATAGGGTTATTATATGGCCATTAAGCAGAACCAGATCGGCATACATTACTAGGACCTGAAAAGGGGTATTTTAAAGTCTTTACGTTTCATCTTTGGCTTCGTACAAGTTCTTTCCTTTTCTAAGTTCCAGAATGTTTGTGGCTTGTGCACATGTATGTAAGGAGTTTTGACTCGTTGCTAGAGGTACATGGGCGCATGCATTGTCCGACTCGAACCAGTCGCCTGTGTGAGCGTAAGCCCTCGTTCTGCAACCTCCACATATAAATCTATACTCGCAGATTCCGCATTTGCCTTTCAAGTTGTCAGGGTTTTTAAGCCTTTTGTAGAAATCGGAGTTTTGAACTTCTTCCCACATTTCTTTTAGAGTTTTCTTCCTTATATTTCCTATTTTCAGGCCTTCAGAGTAAAAGCAAGGTATAACATCTCCGTTTTCAAGGACGCTTAGGTAGCCTCCAAATAGGAAGTATATACATTTCCCCGTAAATTCGTTATTAAACCATTCCCAAAATCTTAAAGGATTCCTCTCTTTAAAAATCCTCGCAAAGAAGGGGCAGTGGATGTGAAAGTCAAACTTCCTTTTGTAGGTTTTATGCATTAAATCATATATGTGATTTAGGAACCATTCATACTGTTTAGGAGTAGGCTCAAGCTGAGATTCCCCCCTAGCCCTCCCACATGGAAGTAGATGATTAAACCACACAAACCTTGCTCCGTACTCTTCGGCTAAGGTAACTATATGGTCTGCTTCCCCATAGTTTATGGATGTTATGGCCATTGATAGGCCATTTAGAACTCCTACCTTTGAAAGTTTTTGAATTGCTGAGAAGGCGGCGTCGTAGGAGCCTTTGCCTCTTAAGACATCGTTGGCTTTCTTAGACCCATCTATGCTTACTGATGTATAAACCTCGTATTTTGCAAGGTTGTTTAAAATTTCTCCATCAACGAAGTATCCATTTGTTAGCAAACATACGTTTAATCCCAATCTTCGCGCATAACCTATTATCTCAAAGACGTCCCTTCGCATCAGAGGTTCTCCACCTTTCAAACCAAACCATTCTGAGCCAAATTCATAGACTAGATCTACTAGGCGAAGAGCCTCTTTAATGCTTAATTCGTCTGGAGCTGGCGTATTTTTAGCCTCCACGTTACAGTAAACACAGTTCAGATTGCATGCCCTTGTGGCTCTCCACGATGTTATTAGTAGAGGCCCATTTTTTCTCGTGGACATATAGGATCTCCACTAGCTATTTTTGCTCCTCTTTAATAAAGTTTGCAACCTTGAACTGCCTTTATCAAATATTTCTTATAATTTGTAATAGTCACGCATCCCAATTATTGCGAGGACTGTTACTCCCTCTATTTTCTCAGGATCTTCTTCTGAACATTTCAGAAAAGGGATTTTATTCTCCAAAAAATGTGGTTTAATGCAACTCTTGCAAGTATTCGGTTGTAGAAGCCTCCTCTAAATGTTTGGCGTAGTACATATGCTGGCGAATAGAACTTGTGGTAAAAGTTCTCTCTAACTTCTAGTAGTTTTTCTCCAGGTATCAGTGGATTTTCGAAAACTGGGGTTAATGTGTCATATTGACTCCAGTCTGGCGACATTTTCCACCCTTTATCCTTTATGAGATTGTAAAGCTTTGTTCCTGGATACGGGGTTGCTATGCATATATAAACGTCATCTGGTTTAACCTTAGCTACAAAATCTAATGTACGTTTTATATCTTCTAGTTTTTCTTCAGGATAACCTATTATAAGCGAAACAACAACCGAGATTCCTGCTTCTTTAATCATTTCTATAGCCTTTCTGTTTTGTTCAGGAGTTGTTCCTTTACCTATTAACTTTAGAATATTTGTGGATGCTGACTCCACTCCCATTGTTATAACTTCGCAGCGAGCTTTTTTCATGCTAACTAGGAGTTCGCGGGAGATTTTGTCGGCTCTTGTCTGGCAGTCCCATGGTAAGTTAACCTTTCTTTTTATCATTTCCTCGCATATTTTCTGAGCCCTACCTATGTCAAACGTGAATGTGTCATCATAGAAGCTGTAGGCTTCAGCCCCATACTCACCCTTTAACCATTCCAGTTCATCAACTATGTGTTTAGGGCTCCTCATTCTAACGTTTTTCCCGAAAATTCTAGAAGTTACGCAAAATGAGCATTGGAATGGGCATCCTCTACTTGTCATTATTGGCATTATTTTTCTACCGAAAACTCTGTATTTTTCAATGGGGAAATGTTTAAAAGATGGGCGTGGTAGACGCTCAAGGTCCTCGATTAACTGTCTGTTTGACGTTTGGAAAATTTTCCCATTTCTTCTTATAGAGATTCCCGCAATTTTGTGTATTTCCATTTTTCCCTCTAAAGCATGGGCTATTTCTCTCAATGTTTGCTCCCCCTCTCCACGTACAATAATGTCGATGTTGGGGGTTTCCGAGAGAATCTCCTTGTCCATGAAGGTTGCATGGGGCCCGCCGAGAACTACAAGCGATTCCCGACAAGCTTCCTTTGCTTTTTCCGCACAAATTAACGCTGACTCAATGGTTGGAGTCATAGCTGTTATTCCTACAAGATTCGGATTCAATTGTTCCAGTTTATCCTTCAATTTTGAATGGGTGATATTTAGTGTTGGGCAGTCAATTACGGTGACTTGATGCCCATCAGCCTCTAAAACCGCTGCTAAGTAGGCTAGACCTATTGGAAGATATGGTTGATGGCGGTACCTCTCTTTTAAAAGTGGAGGATTAATTAGTGCTGCGTTAACCATTCTATCAGCCTTTCCAAAATAGGCTGTTTAAACCTTAAAAGGATGTCGCTAAATGAAAGGCTTACACATGCGACTTCCCTAATGCTAAGCAAGGTTGGAGCAAAGCCTATTCTAGCTTCTGCGCTTACGTTTTTTTCGTTTGTAGGCGAGGATTGCTATGGCTAACAATGCTATTGTTGCAACTGTTGCTAGGGTTAGGATTCCTTGGATGGAGGAAGGATTTTGATCTGTGTAGGTGCCTTCGGAGGTTACGTGGAATTCTATAATTTTCCAAACCAGCGATATGTTCGCTTCTGGAGCACGTTTGGGAACTTGCGTAATATGCCATTCGAGCATCGCGCCCGTCTCTTTATCGAAGTACATGTCGTGGGAGATGAGAACGTATTCGTCTGAGCTGGTGTTGTTAACTAAGGCGTGGAGCACGGTCCTCTCGCCGAAGGTGTAGTTTTTCACAAGCTCCTCTTTTAGAAGGAAGGAGTATCCTGAATCCATTCCCATATGGTATGCGAGTTGGTTAGACTTGAGGTTTGGAGCAATAATGTATCCGAATCCGTTGCCTTCTCCGTTGAGTAGATTTACCCAGATCTGTGCATTGGTCTCTGTTCCGTTCTTAAAATGTGTGGTCATGTTCATAGTTACTATTGGCCCAGTAGTCTCGTGAACTGTGATTTTAACCCATTCAGTGTTATTTAGCTCCATAACATTTGGTGGGGGTGCTTGGTCTGGAGTTTGGGGTTTCCAGAATACGTTAAAAGTGTATAGGAAGGTGTCGCCGGGTGATACTCCGGCTTTAAAGGTTTCAGAGCTGGAGGCTTGAGCTAAGGTTTGGCTTAGTATTGTAAAAAGTAGGACTGAAAGGCAGATGATCGTTAATTTTGAGTTTTTTCTCATTCATTTGCCCCATGGTTAGTGAGCGCGCCTTTTATTTATGTTTTATTCAGAATTTACCCAGAATGTGTAAAAAAGAAGTGGGTTCAGGTTTTCAGCTCATTCGTCTTGGAATTACGCCGTACCATGTGAAGACTTTGACAATTATTGGGATTATGATGCCGTAGACTATTCGGGGTGTCAGTGTTATGAATATTGTGTATGGGTCTAGGGTTGATATTGTCCCTGGGATTGGTGATAGCATTCCTGCCGCCACGTAGAAGCACCAGCCCACTATTGCTGAGATGATGCCGGCTATAACCATTCTGATGAAGGCGAAGGATCCTTTGCTGAGGGCTCCTGCAACGTAGCCTATTAGCATGCCACTTAATATGTATCCCATTAAGCTTATGTCTGTTGGGGGAAGTTGGTAAGTGACGTATTGGACGCTCCAGTATAAAGCGTAGAGGCTTCCTAGGAGGAATCCGGATACTCCTCCTGCCCATCGGTTCCAGAGTAAGCCAAAGAGCATGGGTATGGCTATTATCATTATGGCTTCTAGGAAACCGTCTACTAATATCGCGTTTAGGGTGTATGAGGGATCTATGCCTATAAGGGCGGGCGCTACAACTGTTGGCCAAGCTATTATCAGGAGGCCGATGATTGCTGGAACTATTAATCCATAGATGAAGTCGCTTATTTTCAGTTTTTCACTTTCTGAAGTCATTAATTTTTCACCAGTTCTGATTTTATTGGGAGTGGGCATTTATAATTTTCTACGCGATCATGGTTGAAAGGATGAATTCGCCATCATGTAAACTTGAAAAAGAGAAAATGGGGGAGAGAGTTTATTTCCTAAATTTTCTGTGGTCGTAGATGCTGTAGATCCCTATTACTATTGCTATGATGACTGCCACCATTATGGCTAGGTCCAGTGTTGTGTAGGCTGGTGCTGCTGGTGCTGCTGGCGCTCCGGTTACTGCTATGCTTGTTTCTGCGAAGGATGGATAGTATGAGTTTGATCCTGGGAATGTAGCCAGTATTGTCCATAACCCTTCTTTTGGCGGGGCCCATGCTACCGTAAACATTCCCGCGGAGTCTGTGTGGGTTCCACCAATGTCTAAAACTTCGCCTGTGTAAACGTTTATGGCGTCAAGCTTAACCCACACACCTTGGGCGTCAGTTGGCCTTGGGAACTGCTTATACACATAAAGCATCCAGTCACCCATAGACTCGTCGGATACTGCTGGAACACCATTCGGAAATCTCATTTGGATGGCGGGATCCGTTGTGCTTGGGGAAACATCCATTACCGTGCCTCTTATGACGATGCTGGTGCCTACGGGTATTCCCGTGTCTGGGGCTGTAACAGTTGTTGCACTTGGGCCTTTGCCTATGGCGTATACTCGTTGGTCGTATGTGTCCATTGTGGCTATTATGCTGTCGCCGATTATTGCCATTCCACCCCACCATGTTTGGCGGATTAAGCCGTCAACTCTGAAGATTTCGTCGCCGGTTGTTGCGTTTAGGCATATGAATGGTGCTCCTCGCGGTTTAGGATCGATGGGTGAGTGTTCCATGGAGCCGAAGTAGATTTTTCCGTCGGTGATGAATAGTGGGTGGAGCCACCAATCAGTGCTCCATAGTGTTTCATGGTATGGGTCGTGTGCCCTATATGTCCACAGTAGTTCGCCGGTTGTGACATTGTAGCAGTAGACTATTCCAGAAACGCCTGTCGAGTATAACCTTCCATAAGCTATTAGTGGTGCACGTTCTCCTGCCAGTGGAACAATCATCCATCCGTAAAAGTTTAGGTAATGCTCTGAAGGTGTTGGTCCCCATAGTTTTTTGCCCGTTTTAGTGCTAAAGCCATAGTATTGCCTGTTCTCTTTTGTGCGTATCACATAGACGCCGTATTCAGCGCTGGCAATATTAAATTCTGGTGTAAGGTCGCCCTCTTCCCATTCGGCTGGTGGGGTCCAAGTTTCGTTATATAGCAGCGTTCCTTCTTCTCCTGGCTTAAGGCTTATACCCCACAAAACTACTTGTGTTCTGGTTAATAGACCGCCTACAACCCTATCCAGCCCAAAGTATTGATGGATACTTCCGGGCAGCTTATCTATTGTCTTGTTCCACATATAGCCTTCTGTTCCATTAACGACTTTTCCGTAAGGTCTCCAAGAATGCGAATAAAACCCTAGGCCCCTCAACGAGGATATGTGTGATGAATTCCATAAGGTCATCCAGCCGCGTTGAAGGTTTATAGTATAAACTAGTATTTCACCCTTAGGACCGAACTTTAATCTATCTGGAACACCCCAGGATAATTCGCCACTGGATATAGGCGCATTTTCTATGGCAAACACCCAATCTCCAGTGAATGCGTCAAAAGCGTGCCATGTGGTGCCAACCACCACCCACAAGTAGTCGTAAACTCCATGGTAGTTCATTGTGTCCCAATACATCACTTGACCAAAGGCGATAGTTCTATTATCAAGAAACGTTTTTCGCCATATCTCTTCGCCTGTGTGAAGATCAACGCAAACAACCCTCTGCCATAGCTCGTTAGCGGCTCCATCCTGATAGTATAGTCTTCCAGCAAGTATGATTCTGCTTCTCCATTTACCTTCATAAGCGTCTCCAATTTCGAATCCATGCTCACCCAGAGGGTCGCCAACAAGTCCTCCTGTGGTTAGAGGTCTCGCCCAAAGTATGTGGGGAGACTCAGGAGCATAATCGTTGCCTATGACAAATACTGGTTTTCTAGGGCTTGAATCTAACCAGTTTCCCGCTACGCTGTGCCATTCCCTGATTTGCGAGTCTATTGGGCGAGTCCAATATTCCTGGGGCAGCGGAAAACCTGGATAACCGGGTACAGGCTCCTCTGTTACAACAAGGGTTATGGGATCGCTGTAACTTTCAAGCATAACTGTTCCCGGCGGGTATACTCCCACCTCAAAGCTTCCGGCAATTTTGGTTTCTGTAGTCACTTGTTGAGGAAAGTGGGTCTTCAAGGTATAGTTGCCTGCTTTTTTAGGTATGTATGTTTTGCCTGTTCCACCAGTGGAGTCGGTTCTTATACCGGTGATTTTTTCTGTTGTATCGTCGGGCTTTGTAATGATCACCTCAAGATTCTCCCAGCCCATCTCAGCGCTGAGTAATGGCATCGTTATCCCCACGTGAAGCAGTACTTCCTGGTTAACCCCAACAGGATTTGGAATAGCGTTAATATAGGCATATGTCTTCACGGTTTGAGCCTCTTGCCCAGAGACTGGTAAGGCCATGATTCCAAAGATAACGGTTAACGCTAAAAGACAAGTCAAAGCCTTTACTCCAAATTTCATAATTTTTCCTCCAACATTCTCTTTACATTGAATCATTATGCACATATATAATTTTTGCTTAATTAAGTGCTATCCAACATAATCTATGTAAGATGCTGAAAGCAAAAAAATTAACAATTTAGGAACCTATATAAAGATTTATTACTTTTGTTGCTTCAAAAGATTTCGAAGATTCTAAAACTAGCTGAAGATTCAATGCAGTGAGAAAGATGACCAAGAAAAGCAGCAGAAAGAAAAAAGGCTGGAAAGACAGGCTACGCCAGAAGCGTATGAAATACCAGAAGGCTATAGAAGCCCATCAAACGAGGATGGAGAGAAAACTCACAGAAAAAAGTTCTAAAAAATGGCGGACAAGCAAAATTATTTTGGCAGTCTGCCTACTCACCATAACACTCAGCATCTATGTCGCGTGGCAATACACCAAACCACCAACCACAAACCCAACCGGACAAGAAGGTTCCCCACAACAAACCCCAGAATCTCCATCACAAGTCATATACATCTGGCCAGACGGTAGAGTTGACCCTACAACAGCACCCATCACCAAAGTGAACGAAAACTATTACAAGTTGACAGATAACGTCACACTTCCAATAATAATCTTAAAGGAAAATATTCTAATAGACGGCGCAGGCTACTTTCTCAAAGGAAATGGAACCATAGGCTCTAAAGGAATAGACCTCAGCTATAGACAGAATGTAACAGTCACTAACTTGAAAATAGAGGGATTTGATTACGGAATATATCTAGACTCAACCACCAACGCGGTGATATCCAACAACGAGTTAATACACAACTACTGCGGTGTATGGCTCACTTCCGCCTCCCACAACGACATAAATTCAAACAACATCTCAAAAAATAATTACGGAATATGGTTAAACAACTCCACAGGCAACTTTATAGCCAAAAACACAATAACAAACGCCAACTTCACCATATACTTCAAGTTCTCAAATAATAACACCATCTACTACAACACCTTGGCAAGCAGCAGGTTAGGCATCTTCCTTTACTCGTCCCTCAACGACACCATTTCCAACAACAGCATAACCCAAAATCACGAGGGCATTCACATACTTAACTCAACACAAAATCTCATAACACTAAACAACATAACACAAAATGATATAGGCATAAGCTTCGACGAATCCTCCAACAACACAACCCACCACAACAACTTTATCGACAACACAGATCACGCAAACATCCAAAATTCAACAAACATATGGGACGACGGTGAAGAAGGAAACTACTGGAGCGACTACAACGGCCCAGACGCTGATGACGACGGAATAGGCGACACGCCTTATATCATCGATGAAAAAAATCAGGACATGTATCCATTAACAAAGCCAATTTCATAGATTCCCTTCTACATTTTATAATTGGAAAAAGCAGTTTTACAAACACGTTATTATACGCTATTCAGCAAAAAATTAACTCTTTGATGAAAGGGCAATGTAAAGCCCTAAAGGAATTAAGGCTACGCACCAGAGGTCAGGATTATGCCCAGGCCCCAAAATCTCCATCCATATCGTTGGATGCGCATGATACCCTCCGAAAAGAAAGAATATAATCAGAATCGCAGTAAAGTATATTCCTAAAGCTGTCATGGTGACACCAACACGTTTTAAGCTTGGCAGCGACTGCTTTTTAGCAGCTGGAATCAAAGTCATCCACCCATAAAGCATAACAACCAAAAGAAAGAACACAGTCAGCAAGAAACTAGCTAAATCTAGAGGGTTCAGAAGAATTTCTATACCTGGCTGAGCTCTCGCACTCCAAGGAACAAGCGAAGCCAGCCAAGACATAGAGTAAACAAACCAAAAAACAAAAAGGTATACAGCTCCTGTAAAACAGCCCCATTTGATAATTTCCCCGCTTGGAGAATCATGAACTATTTCAGATCTAAGCTTAAAAACGAATAAGGGAATAAGAACCACCATAGCCAGAGTTGCCAAACCGTTAAGCATAAAAACAACAATTCCGGGGGTTTCCCCATAATACCACAGATCTTCCATAAAAGGGTACGTGAACCCTGAAAGCACAGCGGGAATCATGGTCAGATAATTCGCCCCCTCTAAAAACAACGCCGCTCCAACCTTTCGCTTAACCACGGGCGCAAATTGCTTTCCCTTTTTAACGAAAATTAGAGCGGAGCACAACGCCAACACAGACGTTAACCAGCGGAAAATTATGCCCGCCGAAGGTGTAACTTCTGTAGCATAGAATATAACTGTCCACCATCCCACCTTGGTCTGCTCTATGAAGAAAGACTTTTCTCCAATAAGTTGTGCAGTAGCCCTCACAGAAACAACAAACCAATACGAACACCAAAAGAAAAACGCAATGACTGCTACTAGAACAAGTAATCTAATTTTTTTGTCATCCCAAAAAGAATATATTTCACTCATAACACCACAACCAATACTGTTGATTAAAGTTAAACTCCATATATTTCGTTTACGCTTCTGTCTAAATTAAATAGAGATAAATGCCTCAAGACAAATGTGAATGTTAAAAATTGTACAGCTTTAAAAGTCTTGTACTTTTCTTATAAACATTCACTATAACTGCGGCCAATATTAATGTAACTAGCAACATAGAAAGCACAATGTAAAACAACGGAAAAATTGGGGTAAAATTGTCCCCTACGGGCTGTAAGGAGCCATCAAATGCTTCCATCCTCAAATTTTTGAAAACTACAAGAGAATTCTTGATATTTGCAAGAATGAATGCAAAAGTTTTCGTTGTGCTGTTCCATGTCTGGCAGGCTAGAGCAATCCCATTTTCTCCATAGAGTTGAAAGGTGGTCACGTTTCCGTCTATTTTCAACGCGAAAGAATACCAATAGTTGTCTCTTACAATTGATGATGCGTTGAACACCAAAGCTTCTCCGTCATTCGTTTTGCTCATGTTAAGTACATCGTATTCGTTAAGCCCTCTTACATAGACGCTAAAGTTATAGTCATTTTTGCTCAAAATAAGAGCAAACGTGTCCCTCACTTGTAAATCAAAGTCGTTGGGTAACCTCAGAGGTTCTAAACCTTCCCATAGTTGTGATGGTATCTGACTTTTAGACATTGCCATAGGCTCACCCTTTAGCAGCATAAATTCGCTGGTGATTAAACCTCTGTCTCCCACCAACTGAAAGTTGAGAAATTCATGGGCTCCTATGCCCTTATAAATTTCATATTCATATAGGCCTATGCGACCGTATGTATAATTGAAGCCTGGACCAGGAAATTGTATTAAATTGCTTGGTCCAACAAAAAGCATAAGCACCGAGCTATCGGCTCCCGAGTAACCTTGGCTACCATTCCTGCTTACCCTTATATAATACGTGCCAGGCGACGTCAAATTGCAAATTAACATGTACCTCCCAGACTCATCTACATAAGCCGCCGTAAAAAACTCCCAAGAAAATCCATTTCGATTCACATAAGACACCACTTTTACACCAGTATTTTCAGGAATTATTGCACCGGAAATTTGAACACTGTAAACGTTATTGTTGATAACTAGAGTTTGCGGAGGCAAGTCTACAGATATTGTTGAAGGTTTGAGCGGAAAATTTAGGCTGGCAGAAACACAGCTGGGCGATTCGCCCCAAGTGTTTATGGGAATTGTCCTCACGTTCGTTCCTCGCAAGCTTTCCGGTTCATCTCCAACCCTCCAGTTAATCCATGAAGAGGTGCATTCAGCCATCCAATATTTCTTCCCTTCATATTCGTAGCCCTTGGGGCTTATCCACCAAGTGTGGTAAATGGGTGCATGCGACAGGAAGACTCCCACATTTAAATGGTCGATATCAGTCCCGCTGTAGCGAAGTAAAACCACGTCAAGCCCACCAGCTATCATGATGGAGGCTGCAAGAAACGAAAGTGCACTGCAATCCCCAGCATTTTCAACAAGTGTCTCAACAGGGTATTTAGGGCCGCTCCTAATGTACTTCATCTCGTGGACCAATGATAAAACTGCATTGGCGAATTGTTCATCATCTGTAAAAACTTTTCTGAGCTCTTCGGCAATTGGCTTTACGGCTTCCGGAGTTATAAATTTATTGTAGCTGGTTACATCGTATAACCCATGGCTTTTCCCATCGTAGTAATCATACAGGGAAGGGGTTATGGAAACATATAATTTCCGGACTAAACTGCCAGTTTGAAAGATGGTGTAAACGCTTTCATAATTTTCAGCAACAAACGACGGTTCTGCTTTTATAAAATGTGGCAAATAATTAATCGATGTCAAAAGGAGAAGAATACCTAGAGTCAGGGCTTTCGTTTTTCCGGCTCTCACTTTTTTCCACAGTAATTAGCTCTCAGCTTTCGCTAATAAGACTTACCTAGCTCAGAACATGGCGCAACGAAAAGGTCTCGAGAAAATGGCAACGATAAAGCTTAGATTACAGTTTGCGGAATGACACAACTATAGTATACGTTGGAGCTTCTAGAGGACCTAGACGCTTAACCTTCTGTAAGGTGAAGAACCCCTCAAGCACGTTCTTAAGAGTATTTACATCAAAGTATTGTTTGTGAGTATCGTAACGCAGCGCCTCCGGGCCTTCTAAGCCAGATATTATCAGGTGACCAGAAAGCCTCAAAACCCTATATGCTTCCTTCATGAAAACATTAGGGTTCCAAAGGTGTTCAAGTAGCTCCGCAGCCACAACTACATCAAAAGCTTCTTTGCGGAAAGGGAGAGTTTCAGCATCGCTGACTACGATGGAGGTAACGCCGAACCTTTTTTTGGCTAGAATCGCCACTTTAGGCAGTTCAACCGAAATAACGTGGTGTCCCATCTTTCGTAAAGACTTTCCTATGGATCCGTCCCCGCAACCTACGTCGAGAATTTTCAGATGGTCGCCTAACTCGCTCACCATGTTAGAAATGGTGTTTATTCGAGCTATGTTAAGTGGGCGGGCATGAGATTCCAGAGAACCGTGATGTGGCATTGACGTATACGCATCATATATTTGCCATGCCGTCCAGTTCCGTTTGTTGCTGTACCTTTTACTATGAAAAAGTTCTCTTATAATAATCCGTCTCAATAAATAAGTATGTGAAAGTATGTATGTTAATCCTTGAGCGTGTTGCTTTAGAGTAGCCAACATAAATTTTTTGGACGCAGAATGCTTCGGTGGAACTTCTACCATGTTTTTTCCTTCTCGTTAAAAATCTTAAAGCAGCTAACCTTACTTAAATTATTCTTTAGAAAATATGTGTAAACAAGTGGCAAGGATAGAAAACGCTTAAGTTGTAACTATGTATTTTAGAGAATGGACGCTGGAAAACATGAGATTGCATGTGACTCTCTTAAATCCTCCATACCCCGTTGGAGCACACCAACATGCTCCGTTCATATCGTTGGGACTATTATATTTGGCGGCAGTTTTGCGGGAGAATGGGTATGATGTTGATGTAGTCGACTGTCAAGCTCTGGGAATATGGTATGATGATGTGAAAAGGGAGCTTGAGAGAAGACAACCAAAAATAGTTGGGATAACATCGACAACCCTTACTTATAAGCCTGCCCTACGTATTGCTAAGATAGCGAAAAGAGTATGCCCAAATGTTTTAACCATACTGGGAGGATGCCACGTAACCTTTTGGGATCGTGAAGCTTTGCATGAGTGCCCCGAAGCCGATGTTATCGTGAGAAAAGAAGGGGAAATCACGTTATTGGAGATAGCTAAAAAAGTTGAAGAAGGAAATAGCTTTCAAGATGTGTTAGGAATCACCTATAGGAAGAACAGGGAAATTGTGAGAACTCCTGATAGACCATACATAGAAAACTTAGATGACTTACCCTTTCCAGCTCACGATCTTTTGCCTATCGAGCGCTTGCGAAAGACAGGGGGTCTTATATTCCCGGTAATAACAAGTAGGGGCTGTATTTTCTGGTGTGACTTCTGCACTGCTGTGAGAATGTTTGGGAGAAAATACAGAACTAGAAGCCCGAAAAACATAGCTGATGAGTTGGAACTACTCGAGAACAGCCATTCTGCTGAGGAGGTTGCTTTTTGTGACGACCTCTTTACCCTTGATCAAACTAGGATCAGAAAGCTGTGTAGAGAGATAAAGGAGCGAAAACTGAAAATAAAATGGACATGCGGAACAAGAGTGGATATGGTTGCCAAGGATTTGCTTCGCGTTATGAAAGAGGCTGGTTGCATAGGTGTTTGGTTCGGGGTGGAGTCTGGCTCCCAGCGGCTTCTAGAGGAAATGCATAAAGGGATTTCGGTTGCTCAAACAGTAAAAGTCTTCAAATGGGCTAGAGAGATTGAGCTTAGAACTTTGGCACAGGTAATCATAGGCTTCCCAGGTGAGGATGAAAAGACAGCATGGAAGACAATAAGGCTTGTGGAAAAAATAAGTCCGGATGAGGTTGGATTTTATAACGTTGCTACTCCCTTTCCAGGAACTCCACTTTATGATCAAGTTGTGAAAAATGGATGGCTAAGAGTTACGGACTTCGAGAAGTATGATACCACTAAGCCCATCTTCGAGACTCCATTATTAAGCATGAGAGAGATTGAAAAAATTCGGGAGTTGGCGTTTCTGAGATTTTACATCCGTCCGACATACATTCTCCGAACCTTTGCGAAAGGGTGGAGGCAAGGATTTTCTGCTTCTAAAGCAGCACTTTATCACTTATTAAAAGCTATAATGGCTAGCTTTTAATTGTTATACATTTGACTTCATGTGATTGTCTGATTCCATAGAAATATTTGTTTGTATTTGTGGAGGCTGTCTGCGAACTCTTGGTCTTCATAAATTATGTTCAAGCGGCATTCATATTCTTCTATCAATTTCATGACATCGTTCCAAACTTTTCCCCCAAGGTCGTCATACCATAACCCCCAAACTGTATCGTTCTCGGTTCTAAAACCAAAAGCAAAGTTTTTTGGAATTAAGTAAGCTGCTTCACTTTTACATATTCCATGTTTGCCGGGATAAAGTTTTACATAGTCCCAGAACTTTTTGAGAGCTTCAAAATGCTTCTCGTTCATTATGTTGTATTCAAATATGACTATGTACTTTGCTCCGCCGTGATACGCTAAAACTAAGTCGTTGTAAAGCTCGTCTGCTGATTCCAAGTAGGGAGGGTTTGTATAAGTCCATGTGATTATCACTCCCCATTCCTTTTGTTGTGCTTCAGCGGCTCCTCTACAAAGTGCCATTTGAATCTCTCTGGTGTGGTTCCATCCGAACTCGCAGAGGATTACGTCGTAGCCGGATTTGTAATCGAACCAGTATAATGCATAGTCGGCTGTAAACATCTTAACGCAAGTTTGAAGGTAGGGTTTTATGTGGACATATAAGTAAAAGATGTATTTTTCAGCAGCGTCATCCCAACTTTCAGCGTCTGAAACAAATCTAGTTGGCGCGTCATCTAACTGTCTTCCACCTGGTTCATCGAAGTAATAAACTCCCAAAAAGTTTGGGCTGTATTTTCTCAATGCTGCCACTACCCACTCGGTTATGTTATACGAAAATTTTATTGGGGATGTTAGCTGGACGATAAAGTTAATTTTTTGTTCATATAAGTAGTCACAAACCTGATCTAGTAGGGTGGAATTAAGGCGTATTTCCATATCTTTGGATAATCCTACAATTATAAGGTTTGTATAGTCTCTGATTTTGTTAACAAGCTCTTTGCATAAATTCATATCTCCTGTATACAAAAACTCCACTCCAATGTAAACCTCTGAGGAGGAATCGTTGAAAACGTAAAAGACTGCTAGGATTATGCATATTATCAGAGTGATTGTTATCAAGCCAGCTTTCTTTTTCATTATTGAGTACGCCTAATTTTGTTCAGAGCTACTTATTAAAAGGGAGGGTGTTAAATAAATTTTGTTAATTAAAAGTTCAATAGACTTGCTGGGTTTTTCGCTATTAAATTGGGAAGTCTTTATTTCTCTTTAAAGCTTTGTTTAATAGAGTAGCCGATGTAGTAAGTAAGGCTACGTGAATTATGGCTATCGCTATTGTTTCTTTTAAGGAGTTGGTGTAGCCTAGTCTCCACAAGCGTTCGCTTGGAGGTAGGTATCCCAAAAGTGCGGTTGCTGTTGAGGCTAGCATAAGCTTGAAGGATAAAACATCTTTGTAGTTTAGTAATGCGATTAAGCCCAAGCTAAAAGATAGCGTGAAAAAGGTCATGGCAATTGAGTGGGTTGAAGCCATGTAGCGTGCTGCCTCAATTGGAATGTCGGGAAGGGTGAATATGTGTGCATAGTAGATATAAATTAATAAGGCTGAGAACCCGAGGCCGATGGCTCCTGTTAGGAAGGCTAGCTTGTATAAACTTGGCAGAGCTGTTGAAGATTTTTTAACGTTGGATTGATGGTCTTTAGATTTCATTGTGGCTTACTCCGCTGTAACCATTTGATTGCCCAGTATAGGAGAAGGGAGATAGTTGCGCTGATAACCGAATGGCCGAGGTTGACGATTAAATTTGTTACTGCATCAACTTTTATTTGGAAAAGGGTAGGCATAAGGAATGTTTCGTATAAAAAGTACCCTGGAATTATGGTTAGGCTGCCTATGAGTAGTGCGGTGCTGGCCCACAAATATTTTGGAGATTTTTTGAAGCTGACGAGAAATGAAATGGAACCGATTAATGCGCCGGCGATTATCCATAACCATGGGGAGATGTCTAGGCGGTATGCGTATAGTCCTCCATATTTCATGATTTCTTCGCCTAGGAAGAGGTCTTTAGTGTAACCTATGTATGCTTCTCCTGAATATATGATTGTTCCCACTAATGTGAAGGAGGAGATTAGGGTGAGGGTTGATAATGCACCTAGAAGTGGATGGGAAAGGTTTTTGAATTGGTTGATTTTTCCTACAAGAAAACCTGTTAGGGAGTTAACCGTTAGGGCTGCTATGATGTAGTGGGGATATCCAAGTAGGAAATTTGATAGGGCAAATCCGATTCCGCCTACTAATGCTCCTGCGTTTGGGCCGAGTAGGAGAGCGGATAGCAAAAATAATGGTTCACTAAAGGTGAATAGTCCTAGAAAGTTTGAAGTGAAAAGTGACAGCCTAGACGTGAACAAAAATGCAATTATGAATGCTAAGGTTGCTAAAATTTTTTTCAATCTAAACACTGCCATATTTGCTTTTTAATGATTTACAGAAAAAATAAGTGGGAGGTGTTTATTTCTTTTTCAGTATGATGTATAGGTTTGCTATACCTATTATTATGGCAATGATTACCGCAACTATTATGGCTAGGTCCAGTGTTGTGTAGGCTGGTGCTGCTGGTGCTGCAGGTGCTCCGGTTACTGCTATGCTTGTTTCTGCGAAGGATGGGTAGTATGAGTTTGATCCTGGGAATGTAGCCAGTATTGTCCATAACCCTTCTTTTGGCGGGGCCCATGCTACCGTAAACATTCCCGCGGAGTCTGTGTGGGTTCCACCAATGTCTAAAACTTCGCCTGTGTAAACGTTTATGGCGTCAAGCTTAACCCAAACGCCCTCAACATTGGTTGGTCTTGGGAACTGTTTGTAAACGTAGAGCATCCAGTCACCCATAGATTCGTCAGCCACTGCTGGAACACCATTCGGGAACCTTAGGGCGATGCTTGAATCCTTTGTTCCGGGTGAGATGTCCATAACTGTTCCATCTATTACTATGGTTTGGCCGTTAGCAACAACTCTGGGCGAAGTTGTTATTGTTGTGGCGCTTGGCCCCTTTCCTATGCTGTATATGCGCATGTCGTAGGTGTCCATGCTGATTATTATGCTGTCACCTATTATTGCTGGGCCTCCCCAGTGGGTTTGGCGGAGTAAACCGTTAACCCTGAATATTTCTGTTCCATCAGTCACGTTTAGGCAGATGAATGGCGCTCCGCGCGGCAGAGGATTCTCCGGCGAGTGTTCGCCGCTGCCTATGTATACTTTTCCGTCCGTAATGAATAGTAGTTGCGTTGGCCACATGTCTCCCGCAAACTCTTTCTGCCACATCTCGCTGTGGGCGTATGGATCCTCAACCTCATATGTCCATAGAAGGCTGCCGTTTTTGACGTCGTAGCAATTGATTATGCCAGCCCAGTTTATTGATAATATTAGTTTTCCATACGCAATTGCGCCACCAACTCCGTAGACGCCGCGTATATCTAAAGCCTCTGATGGCCCCCATTTCTTTATTCCAGTGTCCATGTCGAAGGCGTAGAGCTGCCTTGTTTCTTTCACACATAGGACAAATACTCTTTCCTTATTGCTTGCTGCAACCCAGCTAACAGCTGTGTCTCCGAGGGGCTTCTGCCAAGTCACGTTGAATTTCTTTTCTCCTTCGTGTCCAGGCCTAAGGTCTATACCCCATAGGACGCATGGCATGTCGCCTACAACCATTCGGCTGCCCCAAAGTTGGCTGCCAATCACTATGTCGTCCAGAAATATGGTGTTTACGCTTCCAGGAAATGTTGGTATAGTCTTGTTCCACATTATGCCTAGACTAGCGTTGAGGGTTTGCCCGTAGAAGTAGTTGCCTATCCAACTGCCGTGAACCATCCCAGTTGGCCCAAAAAGCTGCTTCTTTCTCTCTGTTACCACGTGGGTTGAGTTCCACTTGGTCATCCAGCCCCTCGCCAAGTTAACCGTATAAACCACTATTTCGCCTTTGGGTCCGTAAAGCATGGTTCCGCTTGGCACGTTCATATAGCTGAAAGCAAACCTGCCCGTAGAAGCCTCATAAAAGTTCCAATAGGTTACGGGTGGCATTCCTACGCTCCGCACCGCTATTAGGTAGGGGAAGACAGCGTGATAGTTAAAGCTGTCCCAGTAGAAAAGCTGGCCGAAAGTCACTCGGTTATTGGTCCAATTTCTCACCCAAAGCTCTTCACCAGTGCGTATGTCAACTGCAACCACTTCCTGCTCAACAGGAAATACCCCAAAAGTTCCCTTGTAACGGTTGAAGTAGAGAACGCCGCCCAATATGATGGAACGGCTGAAGTATGGAAATCCTTGACCGAAGAATCCTTCGTACGCGTCTCCTGTTTCGAATCCATGATCGTCTATTTCGTCGGTGTATTCGTATACTCCTCCCGTAAGTCCTCCTCCAAGCGCCGTTCCCACCCCTAGAAGATTCTTAGCCCAAAGTATGTGGGGGGTTTCAGGGCCTTTATTGTAGGGCGCGTAAAGATTGATAGGTGGAGGACCAAGCCAGTTTCCAGCAATACTGCTCCACTCCCTTATTTGAGAGTCAACAGGCCTGCTCCAAAACTCTGTTGGAAGCGGAAATCCCGGATGATCTAGCAGAGGCTCGGATTGTACTGTAAGCGCATACTGCTCACTTGTGCAAGGCTTATAATAAATTGTGCCATAGCAAGTTGGATCAAAACTTGGCGGAGCTGGCCAAGTATAGTTTTGTCCGGGGAAGTGCAGCTGGAAGTAGTAGGTGCCGTTCATGGTGGGCTTGTAATAGTCACCTGTTGCACCCGTCGAGTCGGTTTTATAGGGCCCTAAGGTTTCAGTTTGCCCATTCGGCTTTGTCACTGTAAGGGTTATGTTCTCGAAACCGTCTGGCCATTGGTAAAGGTAGTCGGTAAGCCCAAATATAAGTAAGACGGTTTGGTTAACTCCCACAGGATTCGGTGTAACTATTATAAAGCCGTAGGTCTTCTTCTGTCGAACAGGCTGTGCGAAGACATGCCCAGCTGAGGCTGCCAGTCCAAAGAGCAATGTTAGGACAATCGTTATAACCAAAACTTTTTGCAATTTCAACTTTTCTCCCTCTTTCTCAAACTCTCATATATGTAAGTAGCGTAGGCCTTAAAAGATTTACTATGAAAACCTTAAAAAACAACCACACTTCAAGTTTACAGATGTTTTAAATAGCAACGCCTAAACCTAAAGCTAAACTATGACAATCAATGTTCAAGCGCCTCTAAATACACCTTAAACATCCTTCCAGCGTAAACATCCCACGAGAAGTTTTCACAAACAAACCTCCTTCCAGTAATTCCCATCCTAGCCCTCAATGACTCATCTCTAAGGAGTTTAAGAATTGCCTCACCCAACTCAAAACTATCGGGTTCAACAAGCAAACCAGTTTCACCATGCTTAACACACTCCCCAACCCCACCAACATCAAAAGCCACTACGGGTTTAGCAGAAGCCTGTGCCTCCAACAAAGCTATACCTTGCCCCTCCTGCAAAGAAGGCAAAACAAAAACATCAGCACAATTATAGATAAGCGGGAGAACACCGTCATGTACCCTTCCAAGGAAAATGAAATTTCCACGGACACCCAACCTCACAGAGTATGAAATTAGGAAGTTTCTAAGAGGTCCATCACCAACTACAAGGAAAACCACGTTCCCTTCATTCTTTACCACGTGCTGGGCTGCCTCAATAAGGAAATGAACCCCTTTTCTAGGAATAAGATTTCCAACAAAGAGTACACAATGCTTACCCTTAATCCCTAAGCTCTTTTTGAAAACATCTAGTCCCTTTACAGGCTTAAAGACTTCGGAATCAACCCCATTCGGCACAATCCTAACCTTCTCCTCTTCAACTCCGTAAAGCTCAACAACTTTTCTCAACGAATAATTGCTAATGGTCACAACTAATGTTGCCTTTTGAGCTAGTTCCATCTCCAACCTAGACATGTAACGCATAAGAGCATGAGAAACCCTTGTCCTCAATGTTGGATGGACGCCTTTAAAGACTTGAGCATACTCATCGGCAAGAACTCCATGCACAACCTCAATTAGAGGCTTCTTAATCCTACATTTAGATAAGGCTTTAAGCACCCCATAACCACTTACAGTGTGCACTTCGTAAACGTCCTCCCTCATCCTGTCGAAATCTCTCAGAATACTCCTGTTAAAAAACCAATTATCCACTGGGAAAAACAGATCAGTTGAAAAACAAGGCACCATCTTCACTCCTAGAAGGTTACACGCTTCTCTGAAACCAGCCTTAGTCCCGCAATACACAGTTATATTAACTTTTCCAGAAAGTCTCTTTGAAAGCTCCATTATCCTGCGTTCGACACCGCCGAAAAAAAGGTGTGGAGGTTGAGTGTTAAATATTCCCAAATTAAACATTCAGTCTTACTTCCAAAGTCTGCGCATTTCATTATTTAAAGCGTTAAGAATAATTCCAGGGTTCCTTATAGCCCTCTTAATCTTCTCAAAAGTTAATATCTGGTTTACGGCGTAGGCTTTCTCACAAAGTTTCCTTAAATCCTCGACAGTAAACTCGTTAGTTATTATAAGAGGTTGAACCTCCGACAGCGCATCATCGCCAAAGTTTTCTTTAAGGAATCCACCAGCAACCGCTTGATCGTAAAGCTCTGTTCCATAAAGGGGCATAGCATAACTGAAGTAAAACTTGTCTGCGCCCAGCTTCCTCAACCTGTATGCAAACCTAATTGTCGCTTCAATGTCCTGCTTTGTCTCCCCTATCAATCCGATAACAAAGAAACAAGACACCTTTATTCCCATCTTCCGGCATAAAGCCACAACCTCCTCAACCCTTTTAAGATCAAGATTCTTCTTTATCACGTCGTTTACAATTCTTTGAACTCCCGATTCAGGGGCAACATAAATTCTTTTGCATCCAGATCTACGCATTTTCCTCAACAAATTTTTATCCAACGTATCCGCCCTAACACCATTAGGAAGAAACCACTCAATATCTAAACCTCTTTCGACAATTAAATCACAGATTTTTGCAGTCCTATCTCTATCTAACGTCATGTTGTCGTCATGAATATCAACCTGCTTTACACCATATTTATCAACTAGAAGCTCCAGCTCCTCAACAACATTTTCAGGGCTTCTACCACGCCAAACTCTTCCCCTGACCAGGTGAACTGTGCAGAAAATGCAACGATGCGGGCATCCTCTGCTAGTTATGAGCACAGTCCACGGCTTACTGACTTCACCTCTCAAAGGGTTTCTTTTCACAGCTTCAAAGTAAACCTTCATCGGAAGAAGATGCCTCGCAGGAAATGGAAGCGAATCAAGATCCTTAATCAATGGTCTGGGCTTCGTAATGACTTTATCATCACCGCTTCTAAAACCTATCCCACGAATACTTCCAAGGGCTTGAGCATCAGCCCCCTTCTCGATTAAATTGGCTAGTTCCGCCCACGTTTCTTCAGCCTCGCCTATAATGACATAATCTACATTCGAATTCTCCAAACAGCTTAAGGGTCTCGCCGAAGGATGAACGCCATCCAAGAGGGTGATTATATCTTTATCTACGCTTTTTGCAATAGATGCAACTTCGAAAGCCATTCTTGACCAGCCGGAAAAGGGCACATTTATCCCAACAACATCAGGTGACCATAATTTGATTCTCCGAGCAATTTCTTCATTTTTTAAGCCTACCCGATATCTTGTGGTGTCAATATCTTCGACATTTTCCCAACCCTCTCCAGCAGCATCTAAAACCCACACATCATGTTTAGATTCGAGAACCGCTGCTACATAGGCTATATCTATCGGCTGAAAGACACTTGGTTTTCCCCAAGCCTTTGGATGAATTCTTGGTGGATTAATTAAGCATATTCGCAACAGTCTTCACCTGACGCAAACTTTGCACAGCGACCTATTCTATTCAATTTAGGTCTTGCTCACCAATTTCTATACATGGATTCTCGTTAATTTAATCCTCGCCCTCTAGAAAAGCCTTAAACCGTCTGGGGAGACCGCGAAAAAAATATTTCCAACCAAGAGGAGACTTTATCCCCTCCACAATTCTCTTGATAATTCTTGCAGGAGCCCTATGAAATGTTGTGTGGAAAAATCTTTGAATCTCTAAAAGCGACTTGTAATTGAAATCTTCTGTTTTAACATACAACAAGAATTCGTCTCTACGATCGTAAAGCCCTTTTTCAAGAACTTCTTCATATAAGACGCTTCCAGGGCAGGCTACAAATATGTTGAACTGACACCAATCTGGATTGAGTTTCATAGCAAATCGCAACGTCGCGTACATGTCCTCCAATGTCTCCCCGGGTATCCCTAGCATAAAAGAACAAGCTACTTTAATACCCACTTCCTTACAGAGTTTAAACGCGTGAACCACTTGAGGAAGAGTGACCCCTTTGTTTAATTTTTCGAGCACTCGAGGAGAACCCGACTCTACTCCAAACCATATGGTTTTACACCCAGCACGTTTCATGGCATTCAATAGATCTCTTGAAATTAGGTCAACTCTAGTATCACAAATCCATTCAATATCCAATTTATGCTCCTTGATTAGGTTGCATAAAGTCTTCGTCCACTTCTCATCAATTGTGAAGTTATCGCCAACAAAGTATATTCCTTTAGAGCGATAATTGGTGGTTAAATGCTCTATCTCCTCCACAACCCTGTATGGGCTAAAGGCGCGTGGTTTTGAACCCCATAATTTTTTAGTTTCGCAAAATTTACAGTTAAATGGACAGCCGCGTATCACATTCATTGTGTCAACGGGTTCAATCTCCAGAAACTCGATTCTCCTATCATACTTAGACAGCGGAATAAGATGCCTAGCCGGAATGGGGATAATGTCTAAGTCATTGATAAATCTTGGCGGGTTCTTTACAATTTTTTCGTTATTTCTATATGCAATGCCTGGAACCTCTGTGAAATTTGAGTTATCTCCGACGATAACGCGTTTAGCCAATTCCACAATGGCTAATTCTCCCTCTCCCATAACAGCGAAGTCTACCTCTTTATAGCGTAACATGCTTTCGGGCATACATGTTGGGTGGGGCCCTCCCACAACAACTTTTGATTTAGGAACAGCCTCCTTAACGGCTCTGGCAATTTCAATGCAGTTTTTGTAAGTAACAGAGTTACAACTTATCCCAGTTATTTCCGGGTTAAACTTCTTAACTAAAAACTTGATATAGTTTATGGGTTTCTTGAACAAGTAGTTATCAAGAATTTTTACCTCAAAACCCTCTTTTTCAAGCGCTGCCGCGATATAGGTTAATCCGAGTGGTGGAAGCATTTTTGAAAGTCCCCAAGGTGACTCAGCTGGTAAGTGAGGGTTGATAAGCAAGATCATTTTTCTTCCTCGCAACACGCGCTAACATTATGGATCTTTTATTTTAGGGTTTTCCTTCAAGGAAAATTATGTTCTGTAGGTTATTAAACGGAAGAATTTTTTGTTTTAAGGAAGAATTTAATAGGTTTTAAAAGGAAGACCGAGTTTTTCTGTTCTTTTTTAAACTTGGATATTTCGATGGCGTCTTTAAACATTGGTGCATCAATCAACATTGTGTGGTATTCCCCAAACTCTCCACATGGATCCATTCCGAATCTTCTTTCCAACTCTTTCAACTCTTCGATGCAAATATTATCAAGTGTGCGTCCAAGCCAGTTATAGTTAAACCAAGGCTTCTTAACGCAAGTAAACACTGCCTTAAAGCCTTTTGAAACCAGTTCTTCTAGGATATGATAACGGTTTAAATTCCATAATGGTCGGATAAGTTCTACGTTGAGTCCCTCACAAACATTTTTCATCCAGTCTCCATGGTAACTGTCTGTAATTGATATGTCGCCAGTAACTATTCCTTCAATTCCGTACTTTTCTCTAAGGTTATTTATGGCTCTTCTGTATCTCTCGAAGTAAGGCTTTTCGACTTTTACCTCTATGTGTGGCGCTTTCATGGCTTCAGATTGAAGTTTCACGAGTTCCAAAGGATGATAAAACGGAGGGATTTCCCAGAGAAAAGTGACTAAGAGGGAGATTTCGTGCTCCCAATTAATTGCCTTGTAATAAGCGAGGCCTGACTCCTTCCCTCCGCTCCACGAAACCGCAACCTTCAATTTACTACCTCAAAAGGAGTGGTAATAACAGAGCTTTAAAATATTATGCCTAAACTTTAATTTTCGGCCAATAATCTATAGATGATGGTAATTCCCTTGCAAAAGCGAAGGCTCGGTAGAACGAATCTTTGGACTTCTATTATAGGTTTTGGCGGAACATGGATTTCTGAGTTGAACATGGATGAGGCGAGGAAAGTTATTAAGAGGGCTTATGAACTTGGCATCAACTACTTTGACACCGCGAAATTGGATGGGGATAGCGAGGAAAAATTAGGGATAGCCTTGGAAGGGGTAAGAGATAAGGTGATTATAGCTACTAAAACCGGCTCAAGAACTGGCAAAGAGGCTTTTAAAGATATAAAATGCAGTTTACATCGATTAAAAACGGAGAGACTTGACATCATCCAGCTTCACGGAATAGATGACGAAAAAACCCTTAAGAAGGCTATGGGCCCCGAAGGTTCTTTAGAAGCATGCAAAAGGGCGAAGGCTATGGGATTGGTTGATTATATAGGTATTACTGGACATAAACCCTACATTCTACTCAAAGCAATTGAAACAAATGAGTTTGACACAGTGCTTGTTCCCATTAATATAGTTACGAGACAGGCTTTAGAAGAGCTTGTGCCATTTGCAAAAAGCATGGATGTCGGCGTCGCGGCAATGAAACCATTTTTCGCAAAAACATCAAATCTGATAACATGTTTATACAAACCTTCCTTACATTTGATTTCAGATGAACCTGAACTGAAAAACATCCTGGGGAAAGACAAATTTTCCATGGTGCAGACCGCTTTAAGGTTTGTTCTTGCGCAAGACGTCTCTGTGGTTGTAACAGGTTTTAGGTCAGTCGGTGAAGTGGAAATGGCTGTCAACGTAGGAGAAGAATTTAAAGGGCTTACAAAAAGCGAAGAGGAAAAATTCAGAGTTCAATTTGATGAGTATTATTGCAGGGACTGCGGCCTCTGCCTACCATGTCCCAACAATTTAAACGTCCCAGCTATACTTAAATTCTATATGCTTTCATCAAATTATGGTCTGAAGAAATGGGCTGAAAAACTATACAAAGGTCTTGAAGTCGGAATTGATAACTGCAATGAATGTGGCGAATGTGAACTAAAATGCCCATATAAACTACCTATCGTGAGCATGCTTAAAAAGACCAAGAAAATTTGGAGCTTGAGTGATCAAGAAAATTGAGTAGGTTGGTTATTTTGTTCTCCCCTTTACCCAGACTTCTAATTTTTAGATATTCAAGGGATACTACGAAATCTTTCAAATTATTTTTGCGGTTGCATTTAATGGCATTCTTAATGCTAGCTATGAGCAAATCTCAAATTTTCGACATCATCCTATTTGGGATACAAAACCCTAGATTTAGAGGCAAAGGTCTCTTTAAGTGCGGCTATAAGTGTTAAATTTTCTTCAGTATTTCTTATGGTTATTCTGAAGTAGCTTTCGTCAAGTCCTGGAAAATCTCCACAATCCCTTATTAGAATCCCTCTTTCCGCAAGTTTCTCTTTTAAACTTCTAGCAGTGATTCCCCTTTTCAAAATTTTTACAAGTAAGAAGTTTGTTTCCGATGGGAAGACGTAGAACATGCCTGTCTCTTTTAACAGTTTTGTTAATTGCTCTCTTTCTCTTCGAATGTGCTCTTTGGTTTTCTTAATGTATTCTTTATCTTTTAATGTTTCCCGCGCCGCAATTAAAGCTAAAGAGTTAACACACCAAGGTTGTCTGATGGCTTCTAAAGATTGAATAAGTTTTTTATGGCCTATTCCATAGCCTATTCTCAGGCCGGGCATTCCGAAAAATTTTGAAAAAGACCTAACTACGA
>JARYMR010000029.1 GCA_029907045.1 Candidatus Bathyarchaeota archaeon | reverse complement strand
AATCTCGTGTTTGGAACAAGTGTCCTATACAATATCGTTGAAAAATTCCTTAGTTAAAATGCGATAAACGAAGTGTTGTAACATGACAAGCATCGTTCTAGAGAAACTTGGCGCTCATAAGCAAAATTTGGAATCCCATTTTGAAAAGGCTTCAAAATTTCTAGTGGAATGTCAAATTATTGAACCCTACGTTGAAAAAGGAACATTACACGGTTGCGTTTGTCCATGGGAGATTGATGAATCTGCAGATGAAGGAGCTTTCCCCATATTAGAGGATTTTCATGATACTCTCGAAGCGATTTGGGTTTGGTCCTACTACACTAAGGTTTCCCGCAAACAAACTTTCAAACCAAACATAGAGTGGGCGTGGGAATACATAACTAAAAATTGGAAAAGATTCATAAAAGAAGAAAAAACGAATGGAAGCTTATACGATTGCTCTTTCGTATTGTTCAGCGGAATCTTCTACGAGAAAGTTTTCAACGATAATAAATATGAAAAACTAATCATAAACGCAGGAAATCATTTAGAAAAATACCTCAGAAAGTTAGAATCTACAAAAGGCAGAGAATATCATGACCCGTTTTGGATGACATTTTGTTTAGGCTCGGCTGCAAAACAATTACAACAGGAAAAATGGTTTGAAACTGCAGAAACTTTTGTGAAGAAGAAAATCGTTTTTGCAGAAAAACCCTTCTCAAACGTGGAAAGTGAACCACGACATAAAGGATCTGGAAATCACGATTTCTTTTGTAAAAATGCAAACAAAGCTTTAGCACTCACGGTTTGTTTAGGTCAAGAGGAGGTAACAAAAGAAATCCTTTTAAAGGATTTCTTGCCTTGTCTACCGAAAAATTTTGTTTCACGGCATGTTGATGAAAACGCTTGGAATGCGCATCTCGCCACCGCCATTGGTAAATCCTACGTTCTTACAGGAAACATAGAGTTTCTGAAAAGGTATTTTGCAATCATGAATGAACTGAAAGCGAGAGATATTCAAAAATCCGCTGCACTTCCTCGTTCTCCATCATTTTCCCGTAGAGAATCTTGGGTTACCTTCTTTTATGCTCATGCTTATGTGTCAGTATGCAATTCTTAGGGGCTGATAAGCCCTTTTAATAGGTGTCCAAGGAACGTTTGCGGTAGTAGAACCGGCTTTTCAGTTAAGTGTCTAAATATCTCCTTAACTTTTGGAGTAAATCCAATACAATCCAAAACTATTAAATCCACATGTTCTTTAGCCAAGAATTTGGCAGCCTCTTCAAAATTTTTGCTTTCGCCATAGGGATTCGCAGTAGTTATAACAATGGATAAGCCTTTTCTTTCCCATTTTCTCTTCATGTAGGGTATTTGTTCCTTTTCTGGAACGACTATGCCGATTTTTCCACCCTTCACGCATTGAACAATGTTAGAGATTAGTTTATCTGGCATTATCAAAGGCTTTTTTGCCTTTAAGCTTGGAAATTCTCCTGTGCACAAAAGTAGAGTAAAATCAACTCCTAAACCTTCAAGTTCCATTATACATTTTTGAACTCGAGGGACCATGTGCTTTCTCGCCACTTTAACAGAAGTTCCATCTCTCAATCGAGTAACCAACATGTAATCTCGTGCCGTAGGAGCCAACTTTTCAATTTCCTTCCTTTCTAAATCATCTAAGGCGCCCTTCTCGATGAGCTCAACTTCTGAACCAAGCATATCTCTTAAAAGTGGTGTCACATCTGTTCTGGGCGATTGTCCAATGGTTATTAAGCCTATTTTCAACCCTATCCGCACTTCATTTATATTTTTGCCAATGCTTTTTCATAATTTAAAACAACGTAATTTTTGCCTTTCTTAACCACTTTATGTCCTTCCATTTCCAAAAGTTTCCTTTGCCCCTCCACCCCGCCTGGATATTTCTCATTTAGGATTCCGCCAGTTTTTAAAGTGCGCCAGTAAGGCGTTATGTTCCTTTCGCCTTTTTGCCTATTTTCTTCTGCAGCGTTGGCGGCGACCCATGCGAATATGCCAGTGGTTATGGGACAACCAATTGTTGCCTTATGTTTTCTCGCTAATGCCTTTCGAATTTCATTTATCGTTATCACTTTTCCATGCGGCACTTTCCTCATTATTTCATCAACTTCCCTTGGCGCTGGAATAACCACAGTGCCCTCACCCCACCTCTTACTCATTTTTCCAGTAATCCTTTGCACTTTTGGCAAACCCTTGTCATTCTTCAACTTTTCAGACCAAGATTTTCTTTTCGCCATAAACAACACAAACCTAACCTTTAATTGGGTAACCAATAAATATATGTCTATAACGGTTTCTATTACGCATTTAAAGGAGGCTTAAAGTGTGCCAGCAATAGAGGTTGGGAGAATCTGCGTTAAACTGACTGGGCGAGAGGCTGGAAGAAAATGCGTTATAGTGGATATAATCGATAAAAGCTTCGTGTTAATAACTGGACCAAAAAACGTTACAGGCGTAAAGAGGCGAAGGGCAAACATAAACCACATCGAACCCCTCCAAGAAAAAATAGCCATAAAACGCGGAGCATCAGACGAGGAAGTAACTGAAGCCCTAAAAACGGCTGGCAAGCTGGAAGAAATGGCGCAGATGGTTAAACCAGCCATTGGCATAGTTTAAGCCTCTTATACCTCTAAGCCTTTTCTCTACATTATTAGGAGTGTAGCATAAGCCTATGCCAAGAACAGTTGCTCCATGGGAAATTAAGCGTCAACTATTGGTGAAGGCTGAGGATAAAACAAACCCCCGTTACGGCCATAAACCAGAAGAAAGACCAGCAGAAGATTACATAAAATATGGCGTAATAAACCTTGACAAGCCAGCGGGTCCAACAAGCCATGAAGTGGCTGCATGGGTTAAACGCATCCTCAACCTTCAAAGCGTCGGTCACGGCGGGACTCTAGAGGCTTAAAAGCCAGAGAAATCCCAAAGTGACCGGCGTCTTACCCATAACCCTGGAGGAATCCAGAAAAATCGTTCAAGCCTTACTTTACAGCGGCAAAGAATATGTTTGCTTAATGAAACTTCATGGAGACGTGGCGGAGCACAGGGTTAAGGAAGTTTTAAGCGAGTTTGAGGACACAATTTATCAGAGACCCCCATTGAGGGCTTCTGTTAAACGTCAACTGCGAACAAGAAGAATCTATTACATAGACTTTCTTGAAATGGATGGGCGCAATGTTCTCTTCAAAGTTGGATGCGAAGGAGGAACATACATAAGGAAACTGTGCTTTGACGTAGGAGAAGTTTTAGGATGTGGAGCCCACATGCAAGAACTCCGCAGAACAAGGGCTGGACCTTTCGTTGAAAACAGTGATATTGTTACATTGCATGATGTGGCATACTGGTTTATGACGTGGCAAAAACAAAAAGATGAACAAGTTCTGCGCAAATTTATCCAACCAAGGGAGAAGGCTTTAGCGCTAATTCCAAAAATTTACGTTAGAGACTCGGCTGTTGACGCCATCTGCCACGGAGCAAGCCTAACAGCCCCTGGAGTTTTATCCCTTGAAACTGGAATAAACAAAGATTCCATGGTTGCTATCCTCACTTTAAAAGGTGAAGCAGTTGCCCTCGCTAAAGCCACAGCTTCCACCGAAGAAATTTTCAATATGGAACATGGTGTTGTAGCCAAAACCGAAAGAGTACTAATGAGAAGAGGCACATACCCGAAATGCTGGAAAAGCGGCGAAATATAAATGCAAAAGAAAAAGGCAAACCATTATTTCCAAGAACACCCAAAATCTAAACTTAAGCTTGGAATAATCCACACAAACCTCAGCGGAACCCCTTTCCAATTTTTAACAGCTTCAGGAGTTTTTTCTAAAAAGCGTGTGGATTTGGGCACGAGAGTGCTCATTGAATCCATGGTTCTTCCTGAAAAGGGTTATGTTTTAGATGTTGGATGTGGTTATGGTGCTGTTGGAATTGCTGCTGCAGCTTTTAATCCAAAGTTGCATGTGGTAATGGTGGATGTAAATTCTCGGGCGGTTTGGCTTGCAAAAAGGAACATTGAAATTAACAATTTAAAAAATGCAGAGGTTAGACATGGAAACCTCTATGAGCCAGTTAAAGGCTTAACCTTCAACTGCATCCTCTCCAACCCTCCGGTGAGCGCTGGAATGAAAACAGTCGGAGCGATAATTAGCGAAGCACCTCAATACATGACGCAAAAAGCTCTATTTCAAATAGTTGTGAATTCCAAAATCGGAGGGAAAAATTTTGAAAAATTTCTACATGAAACATTTGGTAACGTTAGGATACTTGCAAGGAAAAGCGGTTATCGCGTATTTATTTCTAAGAAAACATAACACCCTCTATGGTTGTGGAAATTTGGTCAATGATTAGTTCGTGTGAACAATTTATATTAACCACTTCCTTAGTCATGCCTATATTCTGGGTGTTTAATATGACTAGCAAAGCAAAAGAAAAAGCTCTAAAATGGATTTCTAAAAACGAATCTCGAATAATTGAAATCAGCGACAAAATTTGGGAATGGGCAGAACTTGGCCTCATAGAATTCAAATCCTCCGCCATACTCGCAGATGAATTAGAAAAAGCTGGCTTTAAAGTACAACGTGGAATAGCAGGAATGCCCACTGCTTTCGTTGCAAGCCACGGTACAGGTAAGCCTGTTATAGGCATTTTAGGTGAATACGACGCCCTTCCCGGACTATCACAGAAACCAATTCCTAAAAAAGAACCGTTAGTTCCAGGAGCCCCGGGTCATGGGTGTGGACACAATATTTATGGCGCCTCCGGTATGGCTGCAGCTATTGCGGTTAAAACAACTATGGAAACTACTGGACTTAAGGGTACAGTCAAATTTTTTGGTTGCCCAGCAGAAGAAAATTTTAGCGGAAAAGCGTATATGGTTCGAAATGGATTTTTTTACGGACTTGACGCAGTGTTTGGTCATCATCCAGGCGGAATGAACGCGGCGACCTTGAAGAGTTGTCTGGCTATAAACTCGGCCAAGTTTAAATTTTATGGTGAATCTGCTCATGCTGCCGGTTCTCCAGAGCATGGCCGCAGCGCTCTTGACGCGGTGGAGCTAATGAATGTGGGCGTGAACTATTTGCGAGAGCATATCATACAAGAAGCTCGAATACATTATATAATTGATTCTGGCGGAGGTCAACCAAATGTTGTTCCAGCATTTGCTAGGTCCTGGTATTACATAAGGGCACCAGAGAGGGAACAAGTCGAATCAATCTATAAACGCGTCCTTGACATCGCTAAAGGCGCGGCGCTCATGACAGGAACCACTTATGAAATAGAGCTTCTAGAAGGACTTTACAACATTATACCTAACCGCCCGCTAGCTGAATTAGTAGTTAAGAATATGCGGGAAATAGGCACACCTAAATATACAGAAAAAGAACAAAGGTTTGCACGGGAGATGGCAAAAACAATTTCTCCAGAAGAGAAACGGGAACAGCTTCGAAAATCTAAGAGGCCTGATTGGGAAAAACTTTTGAATGTCATTTTAGATGAAAGCGTGCCTGACCCTTGGGGAGAAGGGGAAGTGAGTCCTGGTTCAACAGATGTGGCTGAAGTCAGCTGGCAAGTGCCAACAGTAGAGTTTTCAACTGCTGCATGCACGTTAGGTACACCTGGGCACTCGTGGCAATTTGCAGCCTTTTGCGGGATGAGTATAGGTCATAAATCGTTGATTTTTGCATCAAAAACCATCGCTGCTTCCGTCATTGATTTATTAGAAAATCCAAAAATACTAAAAGAAGCCGGAGAAGATTTTATAAAGAGACTTAAAGGTCGCGTCTACAAATCACCGCTACCTCCAGATTCGAAACCACCATTAGATATATGGAAAAAATAAACAACAATTTCAGAAGTCACTTATTTTTTCTAAAATTCTCCATTTTGTAAAGAATGACTTCGCATGGATGAAAGCGTTTTAAAACCTACTTCTTTCTCAAATCGTTGTGTCCATCAGCTAAAGTGTTATTGGTGTGGCGAAGAAAGGCAATTCTACTGGGTAGTTAATTTTTTCACTATTCTCTGCACTATTGGAATTATAGCCAAAGACGTGGGAAGACTCACAGCAAAACCTATTGCAAACGCCAAAAGCCACTTTTCAAAGTAGAACCCTCTCAAATTTATTATACTAATAACCAGAGACTGAGAAAAGGACATGCCCAATGACATGAAAACTCCAAACAAAACCATCGCATACTTCTTATTCACTCTCAACAACACTCACCATCATAACTATAAATTATTGAAGTTTAAAACGCTAACCACCCTAATTTCTGCAATAATCCATTTCCAACCACTCGAAAACTTGAGCACATTAACAGATTCTTAGAAACGATAATAAACCAAAAAACCAAAATAAACATGAAACAAAAAGTTGCCGGGGTCTCCTAGTCAGGTATGGAGCAGGCCTGGAGACAAAAGCGATAAAACGCCATTCAGCCTGTGGCCCCTCGGGGCCGTGTGGGTTCAAATCCCACCCCCGGCGTCAAACCATTTATATGTCTTTATCATTGTTTTCGGTTTAAAAATAAGTCTGTTGCTGAAATCATGCTAAAAATCTTATATATTAAGGTTGAAACACATGTGGAAAACTATTGGAATGGTTGTTATGAAATACAAAATTATGTCTTTTATCTTAATTTTCATATTTGCTGTTGCAAGTTGTATTTATGAAAAGGCAGCATGTGATAGTATTTCTCTTCCCATAACTTCAAGAAACTTTCTCATGGGTGTAACTCCAACAGTTAAATTGAATGCAACCCTTGAAGAAATTTATGAGACAGCGGGTTCGGTTGCAGACATTATGAACCTTTGGTTTACAAATGTGCCATGGTATAACACAACAGAACATTTGAAAAAGCCTGGGACGCAAGGACTTTTGTGGTTGATAAATTCAAGCGGTTTAACACCCATATTCGAATTAAACTTTTGGACCATTGAAGATGGAAAGGTAGTTTTGCAAGTTCCGCCTTACATGAATGCTACGACGAATCTTGGAACGCTTGAGCTTCGTCAATTATGGATTGAGCAAGCAGTCAACATATCCAGAGATTACCATCCGAAATATTTCTGCATAGGAAATGAGGTTGACACGTACTATTGGAATTGCAGTCAAGAAGACTTCGATAACTACGTAAGCCTAGTAGAAGAAACCTATGATGGCATTAAAGCTGTGTCTCCAGAGACAAAGGTGTTCGTGGTTTTTAGGCTTGACACAATTGATTCCTATAATGGGTGGTTCTTAATAGAAAAATTCAACAAAGACAAAATCGACTTGTTTGGCTTTACATCATACCCCTACATGCTAGGCTATCCAGAAACCACTTGGTATGAAAATCCAAGCGACATGCCACCTAACTATTACACACGAATAATGAACTATACGGGAGAAAAACCCCTTGTCTTCAGCGAAATAGGATGGACTAGTTCTGCGCTTTTAAGAGGTGGATCAGAACAGGAGCAAGTTGAATTTTTGCTCTGGTTTTTGGAACATACAAAGGACATGCCTTTAGAAATTGTCAGTTGGTTATGCTTACATGACCTTCGTACAGTTGAAGAAGAGACGGATCCAAACGCTAAGCCTAACGATTTTGTTGGCCTGAAATACAAGAACGGGACGGAAAAGGCTGTTTGGAGTTATTGGCAAACACTTTATACAATTCCTTATGTCCCAGAGTTTCCAGTGATGTGGTTTTCCTTTCTCTTTTTAATACTTGTTACACTTGTTGTGACTTCATTTCGTAAGTTGTTAACAAAATGTTTCAAAATAATATTTTAAACTCAGACTGTATGAATGAGTTGTGGTTAATACCAATGAACGATAAAAATCTGTTAAATCATTGGAAAATCGTGTTTGCTGCTGTAGGCTTCAATTTGCTTTTTGAGTATTCTATGCGTGGCATAAACAATTTGCTTGTCCGTCCTCTTCTATCACTTTTCTTATTTTTAGCATATTTTCCTTATTTTGCATTGGTTGAAAATTTAATTACAAAGTATCGCCTTCGAGATTATCACCTTTTGTTTGTAGGCTTCTTTTTTGGCATAGCCTTCACTTTGTTTGTGCCCGCCACCCAGTTTGTGGAACCGCAAGCTTTTGGCATCAACTGGTTTGCCTTGTTTTTTGTTAATTTTGTTTGGTGGGGTACGATTCAAGGCATTTTAACTTTTTATCTTGCAAATCGCCTTTTTCCTCGCAATTGGAGGCATAAACTGCCTTCAAGAGTGCAGCAAATGGCATTTTTGGCAATTCTCATAATTGTTGGCTTAACCTTTCGCATAAGCATCCAATTAAATATACCCGAATCCCCCGAGATTTCCCCTTCAGCTTATGTCATTATTGCCTTTCTGCTAATAGTAACCGCATTAGTTTTTTGGAAGGTGCTGCCGCGGAGCGTTTCAGAAATTCTAGTTCATAGAAAAGAGCGTTTCTTGGACGTTTTAGCTGCAGCAACCATAGGCGTTTTCGTGTTTTGTGCATTTTTCTTAACCCATGATCCAATTTACATAAATGTGCACGGTGTGAATCAAACAGCAGTGCGTGTGGTGACTTTTTGGACTGTGATAGTTGCATTTTTAATGCTTGTATATAGGTTATACACGCGCCGTTCCATACCTGTATAATTTTCAAGTTATCTCTTTCATTTTTTCTATGGCTTCTTTTACTATAGCCACTGATTTTTTGAACTCTTCTGCAGCTTCAAAGTCTAATTTAAGCTCCAAAATCTTTTCCACGCCATTTTTTCCAAGAATACATGGAACGCCTATGGAAACGTCTGAGAATCCGTATTCGCCTTGGAGATATGTGGAAACGCTTGTGACGCGGTTTCTGCCTCTCAAAACGGCGTCTGTCATTATGGCGATTACAACTGCTGGTGCATAGGTTGTTGCGCCTTTAAGTTTGATGACGTCAGCGCCAGAAGTTCTTGTTAAATTCACTATTTTTTCAATTTGCTCTTTACTAAGCAAAGAAGTTATTGGTATTCCAGAAACTGAAGCGTAATTCACGAGTGGCACCATGGAGTCTCCATGTTCTCCGATGACTAGGGCGCGGATGTCTTCTCTTGAAACTCCAAGTTCTAAGGCAATGTAAGATCTAAAACGAAGCGTGTCTAATATGTTTCCCATTCCGAAGACTCGGTTTCTTTCGAATCCAGACTCTTTGTAGGCGATATAGGTCATTACGTCCACTGGGTTTGTTACAATCATGAGTTTGCAGTCTGGAGCGTATTTGACAACTTCATTAACTATGGATTTAATTATCTTCGCATTTTTAGCCATAAGGTCTAATCGGCTCATACCGGGCTTTCGGGCTTCTCCAGCAGTCACAATTACAAGTTCTGAGCCAACCATTTCACTAAAGTCACTTGTCCCCTTTATTCTTCCATCAAACTCTATGGCTGGGGCGGCTTGCATCATGTCTAAGGCTTCGCCATGCGCCAAATTTTCAGCTATGTCTATCAAAACTACATCGCTAATTCTAAACTCCAAAATTCTGAAAGCGGCAGAACTTCCAACCTTTCCAGCGCCAATTATTGAAATCATAATTTACTAATGAGCTCAACTTTTACATAAATGTAACGAACCATTTTCTGCATAAACTTTAAGAAAAACTTAAAATTGTCTTCATATTACAATTACCATAGAATATTTGAAAGCGAGGAAAAGTAAATGAAAGATAATGAACTAAGAGGATGGTTTTGTTTTGTAACATTCTGGCTAACCCTAATATTCGCAACCATCAGTGAAGGTTTCACAACCAAAGTGGTATTATATATTCTTGCAATCGTCATGATATTCCTAGCAATTATATTAATGGGAGGAGAAGCAGAACTCCCCACAAAAGAAAGTTAAAAGTAATAAAACCATATTGGACACCAATTATAAAAGTCTTGCAAAAACGTTTAAATTCCGAAATGACCAAAATCAAATTGATTAACCTATTATAAAGCCCTGGTAGTATAGTCCGGTCTAGTATAAGCGGCTGTCGCCCGCTAGACCCGGGTTCAAATCCCGGCCAGGGCGCCAAAACTCCTTTAATTTTTAGTTTTACGGTGATGGTTTAAGAATTCTTTGAATCTTGATAATCCTTCCTTTAAGTTTTCAGTTTTACATCCGTAACCGATGCGTAAGTATCCTTCCATTCCAAAGCATGAGCCTGGAACCAGCAGTGTTCCCTTTTCTTTGATTAGGCTTAGGCAGAGGATTTCTGAGGGTATTTTTAAGTTATAGTGAAGGAAGGCGATACTTCCCGCCCTTGATGGAACCCAATCAATTAATGGTTCATCCTCAATCCATTGGGAGAGAATTTGGTGGTTGGTGCGGATGATTTTTAGGTTGCGTTTAAAGATTTTATCTACATTTTTAACGGCGATGGTTGCGAGGGCGTCATCTATTAAACCATTGCTGATTGTTGTATAATCTCTGTGAAGTTTGCATTCCTCAATAATTTCTTCGCTGGCGGCTATCCATCCCAACCGTAAACCTGTAAGTGAAAAAGCCTTAGAAAAAGATCCAATTGCTATGGCGTTATCGCTAACATCCACGACGGAAGGGACATAATCGTCTGGGTTTATGTAAAGCCCCCTGTAGGCTTCGTCGCAGAGCACATACGCATCTGCATCCTCTGCAACAGCGCAAATTTCTTTCAAAAGCTTATCATCAATAAGGCTTCCTGTGGGGTTGTGGGGGTTTATGAGTACGATTAGTTTGGTTTTGTTGTCAACAAGTTTAGATAGCTCGTCAACGTCTGGCAGCCAACGGTTTTCTTCGCGTAATTTTAATAATTTAACGTTGGCGCCGAAAGATTTAGCCACGCTGTAAAGTTGTTGGTAGGCGGGAAAAATGGAAATAACCGTGTCTCCGGGTTCCACAAGCGTGTAGAAGACAAGAAAGTTTGCGCCTATAGCTCCGCCGGAAATAAGAATGTTTTCTGGTTTCATGTTTCTGTATAGTTTTGCTATTCCTTGTCTGAGTTCTGGAGATCCGTCAACGAAACCGTATGTTAGTTGAGTTTCTTTAAATTCTTCAAAGAAATTTTCTTTGCCCATGAGTGTTAGAAATTCGCCTAAGGTGAAAGGATTAACGCATGTTTCTGCAAGATTAAGTTCCACTTCATGTTCATAAGCGCCTATGAAGCGCTCAACCAAAAATTTATCCACTTTCACGGTTTTCAGCTCCTTTTTGGAAGCTTAAATTTTGATTGGTGAACAATTAAGTTTTTCTTTTAGATGAGGGCGGTTGACAGAAAGCATATGAATATGTTTTAATCAAATTTGTAATGAGTAAAGTTGTGTGATTCTCCAAGGCGTGTGGATAGGTTTTCGCCGAATATTTGGTTACTTGACATTTTAAAAGACTCAAACGTTGGAGCAGAAGTGAAATTTGATGAAAACCTTTTGGTTGCAAAGGCCTCTTCGAGCGGCTTATGTGTTGCCTGTAAGGGTTCACGTTTTTTGTGTGGCAAAACCCGCTGTCCAATAATTGTCAAGGCTAACTACTTTCTGAAAAGCGTACCCTTAATGCAAAGCGAAGACATTGCTGGAGCTTCTCCCCCAAGCGTTTTTGTTGGAAGAATCGGGTATCCATACGTTTACGCTGGTCCCCTTGTTCCACCAGTTCAAGAAGACACGAGTGTTTATGATTTGCCAGAGTTTTGGTTTGGAAAATCCATAGACGAAATTGTTGGTTTTCGCTCCATGCTTATTCGTGGAAAGCACAGGGTTCATGTGCAGAAGTTTGAAAAGGCTGGAAAAATAATCGACAAAACCCGCGAATTAGCTTTGGCAATAAAGCCCGTGGACGTCGAACTCCTCCTCAAGAAAAAGCCAAGAGGTTTTATACTTTTAGACGATGAGGTTCAACCTTTTGGTCCCTCAGCTCCAATTAGAGATTTAATTGTTGGCAACGCTCGTTGGGACCATCAGATAGAGAAAGCCTACAATGACACGGATTTAAGGGCTGCTGAGGCAGTTTTGGAGCTTTACAGTAAGGGAGTATTGGTTACAAAGATTCAGAGGGCTTTCAGTGTTGGCTCTTTTGGTTTGGAGAAGAATAGGCGTTTTGTGCCTACGCGGTGGAGCATAACAGCCGTTGACAGTATAATCTCAAAAGAGCTTATGGAAAAAGTCAAGACTTTTCCCGAAATAAACGAGTATCGAGTTTACGAGTCAGTTTATTTGGATAACATTTTTGAAGTTTTAATGCTTCCAAATGCTTGGAGTTATGAAGCCATAGAAGCATGGTATCCTGGAACTGTTTGGAACCCAAGCGGCAGAAACGTCGTCATGTTTTCGGATTGGGAAGGCTACGAGGGAAGAACCACCTATGCAGAAATCGGCGGATGCTATTACGCTGCACGCCTAGCAGTTTGCGAACAACTTGTAAAGGAGCAACGCCAAGCCACCGTCATAGTCTTAAGAGAGGCGCATCCAGGCTACATAATGCCCGTAGGCGTTTGGCAAGTGAGAGAAAACGTAAGAAACGCCATGCGCCAAAAACCATACACTTTCAAAACTTTGGATGAAGCCCTACGCTTTATTGCAAGCCGATTCCAAATTCCAGTACAGCGTTGGATAATGAGAAGTGAACTTTTGAAAAATGCGCTTTTCCAAAAGAAAATAACGGATTTCATTTCTAAAATGTGAAGTTTGAAATTTAAGTAATAGATAAAAACGCGAATAGCAAAAGTTACCGTGGCGATAACTCACGAAGGAATCTAAGATAAAAAGTTTCTTTAAAGCACTTCGAGGCATACTTGCTGGCTTATACAATGCTCTTTTCGGTTTCGTGCTTCACTCTTTTAAGAGCCTAAACCGCAAGATTAGGTCAAAGTTTCCAGTTTGGCGTATGGAAGAGGAAACTTTAGAGCATGTTCGCTCCGTGATTGAAGTTTTTAAGTGGATAGTTTTGCCGGCAAGCCTCATCTACGTGTTTGCACTTTTCTACTTTTTCAATGAAAATGCTTTGGACTCTATGCTTTGGGGAATAATAATTTTCTTCTATAGTAATTTCCTTCCAGACTTACCCTTCATTTACAGAAGAAAGAAGGATGAAGAGGCAACTGAAGATTTACCATGGTATAAGAAGTATTTTCTTTTACTGTTTGCGCCTTTACTAATCTGGATTTTATTTTCTGGAATACGCCTAAGCTGGAAAACCCAAGAAACATTTCACGACTTCAAATCTTTAACAGTTTATGGAATTTTTCTTCTAGCATTAGGATTTTTTGCTTTTGTAAAATTTCCAATCAATGTGGGAAACATATTCGAGGTTACGTCTTTGCCACTTTACGGTGTTGCTGGATATTTAACCCATTTGAAAGTGGACAAAATATGGTAGATTCTGCATCTATTGTAATCATTGAACTGTTAGATTTATAAGGGTTAAAGACGTTCATTTATGAAAAGGTGTCTTTTTAATGATCTTTGGCGTTCTCGCTGTATTGGCGCTACTGGCTGGAATAGCCATACTAGCATATTCCAGTGATAAAGCCGCCTCTCCTTATAGGTCTCATAATAGTGTCATTGGGCACGGATTTGCCAGAAATTTTCAATTCCATCTTGGCGTGGGGAATAGGTCATGGAGACATCAGCGTCGGAGATTGTTTTGGATCCATTCTCGCCCAGATAAGCTTGGTTATAGGGTTAATTGCTTTAATTGGAGGAACATTTCGTGTTAAGAAAGAAGAGATAATAGTGATGGGTGCTTGTGAATTATTAGCGCTCATTGCAGCAATTTCAATAGTTGAAAAGGGTTACATTTCAAGAATGAACGCCATATTCTTAGTTGTTTCTTGGCCTCTTCTCATGCTAATCATAAAAAATGTTATGCAGAAGAATTATCCAAAACAAGAAACCAGCCGAGCGCTACATCACCATATTGCAATAACAGTTATAGGTTATGTAGGCGTTGGTGTTGGAGCCTACATTGTAATAAACTCTGTTATCGCACTATCTGCAATGTTAAATATTCATGAATACCTAATAAGCTTCTTTATAGTAGCCATCGGCACATCCCTCCCAGAACTGGCTGTTGACTTAACCGCAATCCGCAAAAAACAATATGAAATCGCCATTGGAGACGCAATAGGAAGCTGCCTTGTCGACGCAAGCGTATCTCCAGGAATAGGACCTCTATTTTTTCCAGGCGGCGTTTCGGGAAGACTCGCCGAAACCACTGGTTTATACGCATTATTTGCTTCAGTCATTGTGATTTTGACGCTTGCACTAAGACAACGCCTTGACAAGAAAGCGGGAATCCTATTCCTAATAATTTATGGTTTTTCTTACGCTATACTTTATGTTGGAGCATGAAGACTGATAGAGTGCCAAAGACTAATATGTGCTATCTCTGTTTTGGAGGCAAAATTCTTTAAGTTGAAGAGCAAATTAAGGGGAAGGGTTTAAAATTGGATCCGGTCATGCTTGCAT
>JARYMR010000028.1 GCA_029907045.1 Candidatus Bathyarchaeota archaeon | reverse complement strand
TTTTCAACAGCTTTTTCTGCCTCTTTCTTCGAAATTCCAACAGCAACCATCTGCTGAACATGTCTTTTAAAAACTTGATGAAAATTTATTGCTGCAGTTCCACCAGGTGGATGGTGGGCAATTACGGCGTCATAACCCAATTGTTTGGCAAGCAAAAGTTCCGGAACACCAGCGTCTAAGCCAAAAAGGACTTTTCTGATTTTTTCGCCATTTACATAGATGGCGCTGTCGGCTGGCACTTCTTTTAATCCAGCAAGTTTTAAGGCTAATTCCATAATTTCTTCTGTATTCAATCGTTTTCACCTTTTAATTCCTTCTTAGAAGTGAAAATGTATAAATGTGATTTGGAGAAGAGCATACACTATGCATGATAAAACAAGAAAAATAGCCATTATAGAAGGTGTAACTGCCGGCATCCTTTTTGGAACGTCAGCCATCTTTATTAGATTTCTTCAAGGTTTGGATACTTTTTCTATAGCCTTCTGGCGTTTAATCATTGCTTGTGTTGTGCTGGCTATATTGGTCTTTGTGCTTAGAAGGGTTTTCAGCTTTAACCTCATTAAAAAGAATTTTGGAAATCTTTTCCTTCTCAGCTTTTTCCTCAGCTTACACTTTATCTTTTTCATATCTGCTGTAAAGGACACGACAGTTTTAAACGCAACAGTTCTCGTTAATACAGCTCCAATTTTTTCAATGATTTTCTCAAGTTTCTTCTATAAAGCTAAACCTTCAAGCCTCGCTGTTTTAGGCTTAACATTATCGTTTATTGGCGTGTGTGTCATTGCTTACGCTGAAACTCGAATTAGTGATGCTTCATTGGACGGTTTCTCTCCTAAATTAAAGGGGGATTTAGAAGCCACATTGGCCGCTTTGCTTGAGGCTTCTTTTCTCACTTATGGGAGGAAGATTAGGGGTCGGATGGACATAATTTCCATTATGTTACCTATTTATTTTCTAACAGCGATAATTGTTGGCGTCTTGGGATTAGCTGTTGCAAACAAAACATTAGTATTGCCAACCACTATGGAAAGTTTTCTTCCATTGGTCGGATTGGGTGTGTTGCCTACAGCAGCAGCTCGCACTCTAGCTTTTTCTTCTTTATCAAATCTGAAATCTTTTGAAACTGCAACCATGGCTTTGTTTGAACCTGTTGGCGCAACCCTTTTGGGATTATTTTTGTTTCAAGAAAAACCAGCGCCCATTTTTGTTTTTGGAGCTGCGCTAATTCTTTTAGGTATTCTTTTTGTTGCAAAGAAGGAGAGCTAAGTTTAACGAAACAAATAAAAAAGAAAGCGTGAGTATTAAGTGCCGAAATGGTTGAGAAAATGGCTGTTAATGATAAAATATTGAAGGCTTTGAAGAATGCCAATGAATACTTAGAAAAATCCATGACAGCGTTAAACAATAAAAATGACAACTTGTTTGCTGACAGCATCTGGCATTTTGCAGCAGAACTAGAATATGCGCTATTTCTATTTTCTATAACGCTTCAAAACGAAAATAACAGAGCCCATTGGAAAGCAAATCCTAAAAAAATTGACGTCATGCCCAACCTAGGCGAAGTGCAAACTCTGCTAAACGAAGCTGAAAAGTTTACGGCAAATGGAAAGCTTTTGGAAGCTTACAAAAATGTTTATGTGGCGAGACATTATACGCTTAAAATTCAAGAGGATTTAGCCAAAAAGAAGCGTGAGGCGCTTAAGAAGAAATAGCGTGCCTATTCTTCTTCAATTTTCTTCTCTTTAACCATCAAAGAGTCTTCATGGCTTATAACTCTGAAATACTCTTTCAGTTCTATTTGATGTAAAAACTTCTTCAGAAGTACTCGCAAATATTTCTTGGAAACTTTTCCCCCTTCTCCTTTTACAGTTATGAAATCTGTAGTTGCGTCCACTTCGGCGTTCGTTTTTTCTGTTATGAACTCCGCCAATTCTTTTACTACATCTTCTCCTTCACTTTTAAGTTCGGATATGTTAATTTTTATCTCCATCATATGCACTCACCTCATTTTCTAACCATTATTATTCTAACCTGGTCGCATGCATCTTCGCATGCGTCTGCAATCATCTCTATGGCCTCAAACAATTGGCTTATTAAAACTGCTATTCCAGCCTTAGGTATTTCTTCCTTTCCTAGAAGTGCTCTGGCTTTTTCATGGATGTCGTCGACTTTTTCCTCTTCTCTTTCCACGTCGTCAGCGGCTTGGAGGGCTTCCTTGGGTTTTGTCATCATTTTGTTCACGCATTTTTGGAGGGAGATGGTGCATTCTTTGGCTCCTTTAACCATTTTTATAAATTCATTTTTTATGGGGTTTGGCACTTGCGCCATGGGAATTGCGCCGAGTACACGGGTGGATTCTCTGCTCCAGTCGGCTACTATGTCTACCCTTTTTATTAGGTCCATTAAGTCTACTCTGTCGTCTGGTGGGAGTTCTCCCTTTGAAATTTCATCCATAACTTTCCTTCTAAGTTTGTCTGCTTCTCTTTCGCTGTTTGTCACCCTTTCTATGCATTTTTGCAGTTCCTTCTCATCATTTTTTATGGCAGCCATTATTGCCTTTTCCAAATCCTCCACTATTCCAGTTGTTAGAGCCAAATGTTGTTGCACGGTTGCTAAGGCTTTTGTTTCTCTTCTCTTTTCAAACCATTTTATTAGTTCACTCAACAGCTATCTCCTCCTTCAATCCCACATCTGGATACTTGAATAAATGGGCTTTTTCTGCCGGGAAGCAGATGGTTACTTCTTCACCCATGTTAAACCATTCTTCTGTTAATGAAGGTTTAACAATTACAACTAAATCTTGATTTTTAAGTCTAACCTCATATCTTACGGTTGTTCCTTCAAAAGTTACCCTCTCTATTTTGCCCAATATGGCGTTTTTCTTGTCTTTTTTCCCTTTCTCAATCATGAAGATTTCTGGTCTGATGGCTAAAAGTGCTTTTTCACCCTCTTTTATGTCCTTATTATTAACTGCCTGAACTTTTATCCCGCCACGAAGCTCAACGATTGTTGTTTTACCACTTATTTTTGAAACGTATCCCTCAAGAAAGTTGGATTCTCCAATAAAGTGAGCCACAAATATGCTTTGGGGGTTTATGTAAAGCTCCCCGGGAGTTCCAACCTGCAAAATCTTTCCCTTCTTCATAACTGCTATTCTATCCGAAATTGCCATAGCCTCAGACTGGTCATGCGTGACGTGTATAGCTGTTAGCTCCAAATCTTTCGCCATCTTTCTTATTTCATAACGCAGCTCATTCCTCACTTTAGCGTCCAACTGCCCTAAAGGCTCATCTAGTAACAGCAATTTCGCTCCCGCTGCTAGAGTCCTTGCCACGGCTATTCGTTGCATCATTCCACCGCTTAACTCATTTGGAAAGGCGTCTAAACGCTCGTGTAATCTAACCATTTCCAACACTTCATGTCCTATCGTTTCAGCCTTTTTTACATCAAATCCCTTCACCCGCGGACCATAGATTACATTGTCCCAAGCAGTCATGTGCGGAAAAAGGGCGAAGGTTTGAAAGACAAAGCCTATATCCCTATCTTCTGGTGGCACATCATTCACAAGCCTATCTCCAATGTAAATTTCGCCTTCGTCAGGTTGGATTAACCCAGCAATAAGCCTTAACAAGGTTGTTTTTCCACAACCGCTTGGACCTAAAAGTGAGAAATATTCCTTATCGTAAATATGAAGGCTGACGTTGTCAACAGCCACGATTTTGCCAAACCTTTTTGTGACGTTGACCAAGCGCACTTCTGGCATGTTAGTACCTTCCCTTGCCTCTAACGACTAGTCTTAATGCCAATAAGATTATGAAAGATATTAATATTAAGAAACCGCAGCCTAAACCTATTTCCAAAGATGTAGCAGCAACTTTCCCTTTAACCCAGTCCACGAGAACCACAGGAGCCGTTTTAAGTTGGGTAACCGCCAGTGTGGCACCCGTCTCGCTTACGCTTCTTGTAAAAACCATTATTGCGCCAGAAAACATTGAGTATTTAGTTAGCGGAAATATTATAGTTCTGAAGACGCCTAATGGCTTAGCCCCCAAAGTTCTAGAAGCCTCTTCCAATTCCATGCCTATCCTTTCAATAGCCGCAGACATAGACCTCACGAAATATGGATACGTAATTGCTAAATGCGCAAAAATAAGAAGCCAAATGTCTGGTATAAAGGCTAAAGTTTCCTTCCAAAAAAATCTAAGAGAAACGCCTAACGCCACTGACGGAACTATTATTGGGATGTCCACAATCACGTTTAACACCAATGAAAAGTTTCCAAGTCTCTTTCTTGCAACAATTATCGCCATAGGCAAGCCTATAAGAATGTTCAAAAGGGTTACAACTGCTCCAAGAGAATATGAGAGGACGAGACTTTGCCAATACTCTGTCCAAGGCGCCGCGCCAGCTATTGCTTTTGACAGCACATTTGTTGAAAGGGCTTCAAAGGCTGGAAGCGCTACAAAGAGCGAGGGAATAAGCACAAGGATAAGGAAGACTAAAAGCGTAGTGCCATTCCGAAGAAGCGTCGCCGAGGAATAGCTCATTTTTCTCTCCAATGTTGGCCAAGCTCCCTTTATTGGCAACTTTAGCCTATTTCCGAGAATGCGTACTGCTGCAAAAATTAAACACGAAACAATTATGAGGATAAGGCTTGCCAAAATAGTCGAACCCTCGTAGACTGCTTGACTAACCTGAGGCGGTTGAGCTGAAAACGCGTCTTTCATATTCTGGATGAAAACAGGTCCATTTTCAAAGATTCCAGCGACCATCATAGTCGCTCCAGTCTCAGAAATTGATCTTGCAAATGCAAGTATGAATGCTGCAATTAACGAGGGCTTTATAATTCCAAGGGTAACCGTTCTAGCAGTTGTAAGCGGTGGTGCACCCAAAGTTCTTGACGCTTGTTCATATTCAATCTTATAATCCAGTAAGGCGCCCACAATAACCCTTACAACAATGGGATAAGAAAAAGTGAAATGTAGAAGAGCGACAAGAAGCCATCCAGGCGAAACAATGGAACTGCCAAAAAGCGCTGAAATTCCTTCAGGCTTATACCAAAAAAGGAGAAGTGAATAACCAAGCACAGCCGTTGGCACTATAAAGGGGACATCCGCAAGCGTGTCCAGAACATTTATCCATCGAGATTTTCCACGAGTTATAAACCAAGCCATGGGAATCCCCGCCGCAACATCTAAAACAGAGACCAGAACTGCTATCATGAAGGAGTTTTTCACAGCATTCGAAATGCGGGTTACAAGCTCCCCATCGCCTAAAACCGCTCCCATAGCACTCCACTTGATTATTATGCCTAAAATGGGAGGCAACAGAATTAAAGCAAAAAATACTATTGTTGCTGTTAGGTAAACTCCATATTTGACAATTTTTTTTGATGAAATTTTATCTAAGGTTTCTGTAAATTTTTTAGGCAAGGTTCTCCGCCCAATTTTCGCTCATCATTTTTCCAAACGCTGTATCCTTTCTGATTTGCATTCTCAACTGATAAATTTTCCTTAAAAGAAGGTGTCAGTTCGCCCGTCGAGTCATATCACAGCTTAAGCTCTATTGACTCTCCACTTCATCATCCAAAACAAAATAAGGTATGATAAAACTTAAGGCTTTTGCACTCTTAAATTATGGATAAAGCTGAGGCGAAGTTTATGGATGTTTTAGACGCTATTAAGGGAAGAAGAAGCATAAGAGCCTTCAAAATTCAAGATGTTCCAGCTGAAATGGTGGAAAGGCTGATTGAGGCGGCTCGTTGGGCTCCTTCTGCTGGGAACATTCAGCCATGGGAGTTCATAATTGTGCGTAAACAAGAAATTAAGAAACAGCTAGCGGAAGCAGCTTTAAATCAAACTTTCATTGAGGAAGCGCCCGTGGTGATTGTGGTTTGTGCAAATGAAAATCGTTCTTCCCAAGGATATGGAATACGTGGAAAAACTCTATATTGCATACAAGACACGGCTGCAGCCATACAAAACATTCACTTAACGGCTTATTCCCTCGGTCTTGGAACTTGTTGGGTGGGCGCCTTCAGAGAAGAGGAAGCGAGGCAAATTCTAAAAATTCCACAGGGAATAAGACCAGTTGCCATAATTCCAGTGGGCTATCCTGCTGAATCACCCCAACCACGCAGTAGAAGACCAATAAATCAAATAGTTCACTATGAAATTTACTAGGAGAAGTGGAAGCTACAATTTTTTAAGCATCTTCTTAATTAAATTAAAATGAGGTTATTTGTTGAAGTACGCGGAAATCGCCGAGGCTTATGAAAAGATTGAAGCCACAACAAAAAGGCTTGAAATGACAGACCTCCTAGTAGGCCTTCTAAAAAATACGCCTAAAGAAATCATCGACAAAGTTGTCTATTTGACGCAAGGCAAAATTTATCCAGATTTCGTCAAACTTGAAATAGGCGTGGCTGAAAGGCTTGCAATAAAAGCCTTGGCTAAAGCCTCTGGAATCAAGGAATCAGAAATTGAAGAAGACTTGAAGAAGACTGGCGATTTAGGTGAAACAGCCCAAAAATTCATGGCGAAAAAGAAACAGGTAACATTCTTTCAACAACCCCTAACGGTTCAAAAGGTTTATGAAACACTGGACAAGATGGCGAAGGCTTCAGGCTCAGGCGCCGTTGACCTAAAAACCGCCCTCTTAGCTGGGCTTTTGGCTGATGCAACCCCAAAAGAAGCAAAATATATAATGCGAACTGTTACTGGCAATTTGCGCCTTGGCATTGCCGACATGACAGTTTTGGATGCTTTAGCCATAGCCTATGGAGGCGGAAAAGAAGCTCGCGAACTCATAGAAAGAGCCTACAACATCTCTTCAGACTTGGGAAGGGTTGCAAAGGCAGTGGCTGAAAAAGGTTTGAGGGGTGTAAAAAAGTTTGAGGTTTTGGTCGGCGAACCCATAAGACCCATGTTGGCTGAAAGGCTTTCTTCTCCGGAGGAAATTTTGGAAAAGCTTGGAGGAAAATGCATAGCCGAATACAAGTATGATGGCGAAAGAGTTCAAATCCATAAGAAAAATGACGAGGTAACCCTATTTTCGAGGCGTTTGGAAGACATTTCAAGCCAATACCCAGACGCCATAGAACTTGTTAAAAAATATGTTAGGCCTAAAGAAGCCATTTTAGAGGCTGAATGCGTCGCCATAGACGTCGACACTGGCGAGATGCGTCCTTTTCAGGAGCTTATGCATCGCAGACGCAAATATGGAATAGAAGAAGCCATGAAAGAATATCCAGTGTCGCTTTTCATGTTTGACGCTTTATATGTAGACGGCAAAGACCTAACTTTGGAGCCGTATCCGATTAGGCGAGAGGCGCTTGTAGAGGCTATTGAAGAAAGCGAGAGGGTGAAAACAGCTAAATACATAATTACAGACAACCCGAAGGAGCTGGAAAAATTCTTTTTAGAGGCTATAGAGAATGGCTGCGAAGGCTTAGTTTGCAAATCTATGGCTGAAGATTCCGTTTATCAAGCAGGCGCAAGGGGTTGGCTTTGGATAAAATACAAACGTGACTATAAGAGCGAGATGACAGACACCGTAGACTTGGTGATTGTAGGCGCTTTTCATGGCAGAGGAAAACGGGCTGGAACATACGGCGCCCTACTTTTAGCCGCTTATAATCCAGAAAGCGACACCTTCGAAACAGTAACCAAATGTGGAACAGGCTTTACGGATGAGGATTTGGCGAAACTTCCTGAAATGATGAAGAAGCATGTTATATCCCATAAACATCCAAGGGTAAATTCTATGATTGAGGCGGATGTTTGGTTTGAGCCTGTTGTGGTGATTGAAGTTTTGGGGGCAGAGATAACTCTAAGCCCAATTCATACGTGCGCCATGAACGCCATACGCCAAGGAAGCGGTTTAGCAATACGGTTTCCAAGGTTTACTGGGAATTATAGGCTTGATAAGGCAGCGGAAGACGCAACAACCATAAACGAAATTGTTGAAATGTACCAGAAACAATTAAAGAAAATTGCTGAAAGTTAAGCTAAAATCCTTAGCCAAATTTTAACGTTTTCTCCATTATAGATCACGATTCCCTTTTTAATTTCGCTTATGAGTGGGCTCTTTCCTTCTTCGAAGTCTTTCTCGTTTATGAATTTTAGTGTTACAAGTTTTCCTTGTTCTGAGAGTATTTTGTCGGCTATACATGAGGCAAGTTTCATTAAATTTTTGTTTTTTGTTATTATTGCTAGGTCTATGTCTGAATCTAGTTTGTAGTTGCCTTTGGCTAGGGAGCCGAAGAGTATGATTTTTGCTTTTTTGCCTACTGGTTCGAATTGTTTTAGTATTTCCTTGTGAAACTTTAACATTTCCGATACACTTTGGGGGTTGTTAGGAATTTAGGGCGAGTGTTTATTTAAATTTGCTTAACAATGCTGGATGGCGAGTTTTAAACAGTTGTGTTATTATGTTTTTGACTTTTGGGTGGTTGTTGTGGAAGAAATTTCCATAAAATTTTTAAAGATATTTATGGGTTAATTTTTGAAGGGAGAATAGGCTTAGTTTCTGGCCTGTTGCCGTTGGCTATACTACTGCTCAAGGCTAACAGGCTGGATTATTAGGCTTAAGCTCCTTGAAAAGATGAAATATAATATGAGGAATGAAATTGGTGAAGAAAAAAGTTTTGGCAATAATGCTGACATTACTGTTCTATGGGTTTATAACATTAAGGCTAAACATTATTGTCAGAGCCCCATCAGAAACAGTAATCTTTCAAGATAACTTTGAGAGTTATACGGTTGGGACTTTTCCATATGAGGGCGGTTGGACAATAGTATGGAATGGAATGGGAGATGAATATCAGGTCATAATAGATTCTAAATATTGCTCTCCAACTAAATCTCTTCAATTGTGGGGAACCTATGGTTGGTCTTGCCATGTTGAAAGGCATTTCAGTAGCGATGCTGAGGTAATAGGTTTTGAAGCATACGTTATGGTAGAAGACTGCAACCCTGAACAGATTTCTGCTACAGTTGGTTTTTGGAACAGAGATATGGGTCCTTGGGGAAAGTATTATGCAACGGTGGAATTTGCGGAAAATGGGCTTATACGAGCATCGAGTTTTGTAGAAGCTGTAGACATTGAACCTTATGTCCCAGATGTTTGGTACAAAATTAAGCTGATTCTGGACAGATCAGCTAACAAGTTCTCAGTTTGGGTCAATGACGAAATAAAGGCTTCAAATATAAATACTGCACAAACTTACGATATGGATGCACTCCAACTTGCATCCAGATTGGCCGAGGTTCAGTGTTATTATGATGATGTAAAAGTTTTTGAAGTACCTCCGTGGACGGGTGAAACAATCTATATTAGGGCTGATGGAAGCATAGACCCTCCGGATGCACCAATAGCAACTTATGATAATATAACATAAAGGACAAAACATACACACCTACAAACGAAAGCTTCGTAGTTGACGCTCGTTATAACTGGTGGGGTGATGAAACGGGTCCATATCACGGAACAAGCTGGACATATATGGGCGAACCTTACGGTCCACACTATGGATTAGGCGACAATGTAAGCGATTACGTACTCTACGATCCTTGGCTGAGAACCCAATTCACTCCGCCACTTATGCACGATATCGCTGTTATAGAGATTGCTCATAACGCAAGTGTTGGATACGTGTATGGTGGAAATGTCATCCAGATAAATGTCACAGTGAAAAATGAAGGAACAGCCTTCGAAACATTCAATGTAACTGTTTATTACGATGACAACAAAATAGGCACAGAGGAAGTAGTTGACTTAATTCCTGGCGGGGAATTAATCCTAACTTTCTATTGGAATACCGAAACAGCAATGCCATGTCACGCTTATACCATCACCGCCATAGCTGACACTGTCCCGGATGAAACCAATGTTGATAATAATGTTTTCACCGATGGGTTAGTAAAAATTAAGCTGCTGGGCGATATGGATGGTGATGGGAAAGTGGACATAAAAGACCTAGTTTTGCTCATAAAAGCCTTTGGCTCATATCCAGGTCATCTAAGATGGAATTCTAACGCAGACTTTAACAGCGACAGCAGAATAGACATAAAAGACTTGATATTGTTGGTTAAAAACTTTGGAAAAACATGCTAACCACCAACAATCTTTAACTCCCCCTTTTTTCAAATTTTAGCTTCCTTTGTTGTAAGTGTTAAAGTAAAATCTTAATCAGAATGTTGTCTTTGTGCGGATAGAATATATTTCCATAACCTATATAAAATAAGAGAATACTTACCATAATGGTGGAATAAAAATTGGACAAGGCATACTTTTTCCTTATTTTTGTCCTATTTCTGTTTTGTGTCCAGACAGCGTATTCCACAGAAAATGTCATCATAAAATTTCTTTATTGGAATCCTTATGATGATTGGATTAAATGTCCGCCTTGTTGGGATGAGGAGTATGATGAGTTTTTAGATAAGAATTATACTATGAATAGAATTCAAACAGATTATAATGGTTCGGTTTCAGTGCAGTGGATAGAATTTAACTCTGAAGATGGACAGCGTGAACGGGCTCAATATAATGTTACAAGAATAAACTCGATAGTAATAATAAGCAAAAGCGGCAATTTTACAGTTATTTCAGGCGATTATTTAGGATTTAATGAAACACGCATAAGAGAGGTTATTAACGCCTATTTAGCAGAATCGAATCCTCCTCCTTCCTCGCCGCCGCCTCCTTTAATAGCTCTTTTGGCACTTGCTTTTACTTTCGGTTTTTTTGAAACATTTTCTCCATGCTTAATTATACTTTTATCTTTTATATTGAGCTATACTATGGGAGAACAGTCTTCATCCCTCAAAAAATTCTTCCAAGTTATGAGCTTTGGAATAGGTTTTATTTCTGCAACTGCGCTTATGTTTTCTGTAGTAGCTCTGGGATTAATTATTGTAACATCCATTTTCGATATTCAATATACTTTAATGTGGATTGTAGTTGTCATCGCCATGCTCTTTGGACTTAATTTGTTAGGATTTAATATTTTTAAATTTCTAAAGATTAAAGTAGAAACAAAACCCTTGATTCAAAGATTGACCCGAAAGCATGTTTTTACATTTTTTGGGCTTATCACACTTGGTTTCCTTTTCTACTTTCTTGACCCTTGTATCGCACCAATGTTTATAGCTGTAATAGAAGCATTTGATCCCCCCTCTATTCTTCTCGAATTTTTACCCCTTTTACTCTTCATTTTTTGTTTAGGAGCAGTTATCCCCTTCTTTGGCATAGGACTTCTTGCAAGTTCTATATCCAAACTAACTAGGAGCACATATCGGCATCGATTTAAAATTCGTGCAATCAGCGGCTTAATTCTAATAGGTTATTCTCTCTATCTAGTTATTTTGTATCTTCTGCCAATCTTTCACTGACTTTTCAACAGCTCCAATTACAAATAAAAAGAACATCAAGACTAATTGAACAAACATTCACATTAAATTTCCCATTTAATTCTTAGAATTGAACCCCATAAGCCTTTTTGGCGAAAATACTTATCCATATAGTGTTCTATCTCTTGCAAACTCACGTCTCTCCCAACAAGTAAACAGCTTAACTCGCCAGGTTTTGGTCTGCTTCTAAACTTGGGAATAATCATATCAGAAGGTATATTGAATTTTTTAACAATTTTTATGCGGAACCGTTCAAATCCATGATTACCACAGTTCACTTCAATCCATAAGGCACCCAATTTTGGGGCCTCCCTTTTATTTTATACAAAAATTAAAGAATAAAACTCTATTGGTTAAAAGAAACGAATAATATATTTTTCATCAAAGTTCTTTAAAAGCAGCATAAAGTTAAATATATTTTTAAATAGTCTGCAAGTGAAAAAAGACGTATCTTAAAACAATTTAGGCGCAGCCGCTTAAGTTTATTTAATAGTGCTTACTGGCTTTTCTCTTTGTGTCTCTCTTAAATATCCTATCATAGCGCTGAGAATACAAGAACCAACAAACAAAGCTATCCATATTATATACGCAATATAACACTGAGGTTCTGGCAACATCATTAAAAATGGATAAACAATTATAGGAGTTAGAATAATCAGAGCCATCACCACTACCGTTAAAGTGTTTTTTGCAATAAGCCATGCGACAAATACATTATCTCTAAATCTGTAAAGCCATGCTTCTAATATCTCATCAACTCTTCTTGAAATAGATTCGCAAATACTACGTAAGTCGCGTTTGCTCCTGACTTGCGTTGTCATTGGAAGTCATCCATAAGTGTTATTTTAAGCAAAGTCTTAAAGTTTTTGGAAAACTCTTCCTATTTTCGTTTAATTATTGCTTTATTTTAGAATATACTTTATGGAGTTAAACCTTACCAACGTTCTACAAAATTGGAAGAAGCTTTTAATGGATGACCTTTAATAATTATATGAAAGGTGACATGTTTGAAATTCATAAGACAAAAGAATGTAGAAGTTTTTTGGACTTTTTTTTGCGTGCTTATTTTTGCAATAAATAGTTTCTCTCCTTGGTATCTTACTTCAGTGGACTTATTTACTCTTCACTTTAATCAAATTATTTTCCCTTCTAGAAATCTTGTTCAATATCAAGTTTTAGAGCATGAAGGAGACTTGATTGTTAGCGATAATGAAACACGCATAATAGAAAACTGTGAATACCGCGTTATTGGAAACGTAACAGTTGAAGATAATGCTACATTAATCATCAGAAACGCAATTTTCAATCAAACAGGACTAAGCATAGTGATAAAGAATCAAGCGAACTTCTACCTAACGAATGCTACTCTAATGATGACACAAACAGCTTCTAGCGACATTCTTGTCATAAATGAAGCTGAGATTTACATTACGAATTCAAAAGTGGAAAATCCGAATGGTCGAGTTATTATTTGGGGCGAGAATCATTGCATAATTCATATAGAAAACTCGATTATGCAACGTGTTTCTGAAGGCATGGAACGTTGTGTCATCGTCTCTGATCATTATTCTGAGGTTCATATCAAAAACTCAACGCTTGAGAGAGAAACTATATGGGGGAACTCCAAAGTGTTTATAGAAAAGACAATTTTGAGAGATGCCATGCGAGTTTTTGGAAGCACCATAGTTCACGCCAAGAACTCAACCATCGAATACTTGACCGTTGATGGAAATGCCTCTATCTATTTTCAAAATTCAGTGATAAAATCCTATATAAGAGCTGGAGAAAACTCTAATGTTTGGCTTATGCACATGACTGTACCAGAAGTGTGGGCCGGCGGCAATGCTACAATAAATCTAGTAGATGCTTCGGTTAAGACCCTTCATATTTCTGATAAAGCAACGCTTTTTGTGGGGTGGGATTTACCTTTCTTTGGACCTGTAGTTTTTCTTCCAATACTAGCTTTCGCTATTCAAGTAATCGTATTAGTTTTGTTAGCAGCTGGAGTAGCCATTCTATTATTTTTATTAGCAAAAAAATTACGAAAGCAAAGTTTAAGAAAAACCTGATGAACGGAACTAATTCGTTTACTATTAGCTACTAACTTTTTTAATTTTCGAATATATATAACGATTCCTAAGACCACAAGAAAACTAGCCGTTAATAGGATTACTTCTATGATATAGGGGGAACCCTCTACATGAGGTTTTTCACATCTCCATAAATACATAAGTGGGTAGTTATCTTGATTATTAAAATTAATTACATAAGGAGCATCACCGATACCGTTATTATCTGCATCCTTACCATTATAGTCACTCCAGTAGTTTCCCTCTTCACCGTTATCCCATATATTTGCAGAGGAATCCTCAAAATAAACTTGACAAGTGTTATTAATGAAATTGTTGTGATAAAAAATGTTGTTGCTAGATTGAAAAATATGAATACCCTCATTATTATTGGCAATTTCGTTGCATGTTATGTTGTTTTTTGTCGAAAGAAAACCGTATAAGTAAAAGCCATTTCTGTTTTGTCTCACAATGTTCTCTGTAATTATGTTTTCTTTTGAAAGGCTTAGGTAAACACCACTATACCAATTATTTGTTATAGTATTATTGCTAAGAATGTTATTACTGGTGTAAGCGCGGAGATCAATTCCTTGATTGTTAAGTATTATTACGTTTTCACTGATAACATTTTGCGTGGAGTTAACTGCCAAAATTATTCCCAAACTATTATTGCTCAATATATTTCTAATTATTTTATTTCCACCGGAGTTTTTTAGCAAAATACCAACGTGACAATCATAGTAAGTGTTGTTAATAATTATGTTATTATTAGCGTGATCTAAACAAAGCCCTTCTTCATTGTCTCCGGATCTTCGGATAGTAAATCCTGCAATTGTAATGTTATCTGCTAGTAGATTAATCACTGTTCCTGTATAGTTTCCATCAATTATTGTCGTGTTCGGATTTTCTCCGATAAGTTTAAGGTTGTTTTTAGTTATAGTCAAGCACTCATAATAAGTTCCTTCTAACACGTAAATACTGTCTCCTGAATTAGCGGCGGTG